>JBGSRB010000208.1:0-2052 GCA_041737735.1 Anaerolineae bacterium
GCTCGATGCGGCGCTCGAACGCGCGCGCGCGCGCGGCACGCTGATCCCGGTCGAGATCACGCGCGCGGGTGAAACGTACACCCTGTATTTCATCAACAGCGAACACGGACGCGCTTCCGCCGAACAAGCGCGCACGGGCGAATGGTATCCCGGCGACGACGAACAGCCAATTGAGATCATCCCGCCGCGCCCCAACGCCTATACGCTGTATGAGCAGAACATCGGCGCGCTGACGCCCCTGATCGCCGAAGCGCTGCGCGATGCCGAACACGACACGCCCGCTGGTTGGTTAGAGGACGCGATTCGCTTATCAGTGGAACACAACAAACGCAGTTGGAAGTATATTCAGGCGATTTTGGATCGCTGGATGCGAGAGGGGAAACGCGATGAAGTCCCTGCGCGACCTGATGATGAATCAGACAACAAGCGCTACATCAAAGGCAAATATGCCGACTTCATCCAACACTGATCCGTTAGCCGACGAATCGGGTATCTTCGATGAGGATGTATGTTCGCTGTGCGGCGGTCAGCCGATCTGCGGCGGCTTAGGTTACGTGCGCGCCGATCTTCCGGTGGGGCATCCGCAGTTCGGGCAGTTATTCCGCTGTTCGCAGCTTGAAGGGGCAGCGCCCAAGCGCGTCGATCTGCTGCGCAAGTTGGGCAATCTCGAAGCGTTTGCCGATAAAACTTTCGCTAATTTCACCAGCGCGCCGCCCGGCGTCAACCCGCGCGAACAAGCCACGCTCGATTACGCGCTGCGCGGCGCTATGCAGTACGCGCGCGATCTCAAGGGATGGCTGCTGCTGCAAGGCATGTATGGCTGTGGCAAAACGCATCTCGCCGCCGCGATTGCCAACGCGCGCTTGGCGCTCAACGAACCGGTGTTGTTCGTCACCGCGCCCGATTTGCTCGATCATCTGCGGAACACTTATTCGCCCTCATCCGAGATCGGCTACGATGAGTTATTCGACCGCGTGAAGAACGCGCATCTGCTCATCATCGATGATCTCGGCGTGGAAAATCCGAGCGCGTGGGCGCACGAGAAGTTATTTCAACTGCTGAATCATCGTTACACCCACCAGATGCCGACCATCATCACCACCAACGCTGAACTTGAAGCGCTCGACGCGCGCATCCGCAGCCGCTTATTGGATGATAGCGTGATTCATCACATCAAGATCGAAGCGCCCGACTATCGCACGCCCTATCGTGCGGCGCGCGTCGATTTCGTCGATCTCACGCTCTACGCGCACATGACGTTCGCCAGCTTTGAAATTGGCGCTAATCTCGCGCCCGACGAACGGCGCAATCTCGAACGCGCGCACTCCATGGCGAACAGTTACGCCGCGCAGCCGCAGGGCTGGCTGGTGTTGATGGGCAACTATGCGACTGGCAAGACGCATCTCGCCGCCGCCATCGCCAACGCACTGAACGAACGCGGCGAACAGGTGTTGTTCGTCACCGTGCCAGACCTGCTCGATTATCTGCGCTTGGCGTATGATCCCAACACGCGCGGCGGCTTTGATCGCCGTTTCAACATGGTTCGCAGCGCCCATGTGCTGATTCTCGATGATCTCGGCACGGAAAGCGCGACGCCGTGGGCAAAAGAAAAGCTGTTCCAACTGATCAACCATCGCTATTTAGCGAACCTGCCCACCGTGATCACCACGTCGAAAGCGTTCGATCAACTTGATCAACGCATTCAAAGCCGCCTGATCGATGAGCGTCGCTGCGCCATTTTCGCCATCACTGCGCCGGGATACACTCAGCGCACCTATCGCCCGCGCCGCTGAAGCCGCCAGAAGAACGCCGTGATTCAATGAGAGCTGCCGTCCCGAACCTAACGATCACCCCCTACGAACGTCGCCACCGTCATGCCGTGCGCGAACTGCTGTTCAGCCATTATCGCGCGCATATTCATCTCGATTGGCACGAGCTGGATGATTGGCTCGCGCTGGACGATCTGCCGATCCTGCTGGCGTGGAATGGACGCAACATGATCGGCGTGCTGGCAGCCGGACAGTCCCTCAACGGCGCGACGTGGCTGCGCGT
>JBGSRB010000246.1:0-23670 GCA_041737735.1 Anaerolineae bacterium
TTGCACGCGCAGATCGGCATCGACGCCGCGCACGCGGGTAAGCATGTGCTGGTCGAAAAGCCGATTTCGCTGACCCTAGCCGACGCCGATGCGCTGATCGATGCGTGTGAAAGGGCAGGCGTCACGCTCGGTGTGGTGCTGCAAAATCGCTTCAACCCACCGATGCGCGATCTGCGCGCGCTGATCGATTCAGGCAAGCTGGGCAAGCTGCTGCTCGGCAATGCGACCGTGCGCTGGTTTCGTCCACAGGAATATTACGAAGATGGCTGGCACGGAACATTAGCGATGGATGGTGGCGCGCTGATGAACCAGTCGATCCATCATATTGACGCGCTGCAATGGCTAATGGGCGATGTTGCCAGCGTGTTCGCCTACACGGGGACGTTGGCGCACAGCATGGAAGCGGAAGATGTCGGCGTGGCAACGCTGCGCTTTGCGAATGGTGCGCTTGGCACGGTCGAAGGCTCTACGGTCACCTATCCCGAAAATCTGGAAGGCTCGGTCGCTCTTTTCGGTGAATACGGCTCGGTCAAAGTGGGCGGAACGGCGCTCAATCGCAAGGTATTCTGGAAAGTGCAGGGTGAACTCGAACATGAGCGCGAATTGCTCACGCGCGAAGCAATTGATCCGCCATCGGTGTACGGATACAGCCACCGCGAACAAATCAGCGAGTTTGCGCGCGCCATCCGTGAAGGACGCCCACCTAGCACGCACGGACGCGAAGCGCGGCGCTCGCTGGCATTGGTGCTGGCGATGTATCAATCGGCACGTGAGGGATGCGAAGTGCAGGTGCATCATACAGGTTAAATCAAGGGCAGCGGCACGCAAAACGCATGGCGCTGCCCCCTACTGAATATTATCCTTGTCCCTAAGCGGGGCTGTATGCCCACGTCTCAATCGAGTCGTGAATAATGTTGCGCGCTTGCGTGATCGCCTTGTTGATGGCTTCTTCGCCGTTATCCAAGCCGTTCATGTTGATGAAGGTCGTATCCATGATGCCGATGAACGCCAGCGCGTTTCGCATCCACGGCACTTGCAGATCAAAATCTTCAATCGGGCTGCCTGCTGAATAATCGAAACCGCGTGCAGTCACGATCAGCGCTTTTTTGCCCGTGACCAAGCCTTCGGGCCCGCGCGGTGTCAGGGCGACCGTCTTACCGAAATAGGGCAGAAAATCCATGTACGTTTTCAGCAGCGCCGGCACATGCGCGAAGTACATCGGCGCACCGATCACGTAATAATCCGCGACCAGAAATTGATCGACCAGTGCATTGACCGCTGTAACCGCCTGCTTTTCCTCGAGCGACAGCGCATCTTCATCGATGTGACCTTCATGCAGCAGTTTCGCCGTAACCGCGTTCATGGGCGGCAAAATCGCTTTGTTGAGATCAAGATGCGTGACAATGCCATTGGGATACGCAGCTTTCCACGCGGTCACACATTCCCACGAGATCATGCGCGTGAACGATTTGTTACCACGTGGGCTGCTATCGATGTGCAGCAGTCGGCGCACTTTTTGCGGCGGAACAACACCAAGCTGCTTCATCATATCTCCACTGTCAAAGACACTCCACGCGGATTCGATTTGGTTGTCAACAATGTGCGCGATCAAAATGCCCCCGACATCGATGTGATTGCGCGTCGCGGGCATGCCCACAAATTTACCCAGATGCGTCCCTTGAAAGCGATACTGCACCGTGACCTTATCGCCTTCGGAAACTAAATTGTCGATGGTGAAATTAATGTCAGGAAAACCCGTGCGGAACAGTATCACGCGCTTCTTCAGCCCGTCACGTCCTTTGGTTTGCCCTTTAGCGGTGCTGCCACCCTCGGTTTGCACCGGGGCATCAAGCACGTAATTTTCGGAGTAGATTTCGTCGATGACATCCAACTTGCCTTGATTAAGCACTTCTTCAAAATGGCGCCGAACGAGATGTTTAGATTCCTCTGACATAGGGGGTTCCTTGTGGGTGGGTTGCAATGAATCAGGACGCTTGAAGTATAGAGTGTTTCACTAGGAAAGGTGCATAGAGATTTTGCCCTAAACGTAAAAAAACCAGGATTCAATCTCAATTTAAGCGCATGTGGATTGTGGGCTAAAGCGAGACAATAGCGGCAAGCTGATCGCCATGCTACCCATGAGCGAATAACCAACTTGGCTCATCCGCAGATGAGTAGTTTATGTATAGTGGATATAATGATTGCAACACAGATATTCGCGCTTTTCAGCAAGGCAGGTGAGTATGTTCGAGTTTGTGCGCGTCAATATGGCGTGGCGGGCGATTCCGGTAGCATGGTTAGCAGCGGGAACGGTTTTCCTGCTGGTACTGCTGCTGCTTAGCCCGATTATGTTGGATGCCAGCGGCGTTATGCTGCTGCGCTATGCGGCGTCGCTTATTCTCGGCGTGGATGCGCTGGTTGACCCCGGCGCGGGCGTGATCGCGCTTGGCGTGGTGGTGCATTACGCGCTGGCGTTGGTCTACACGGTGGTGATCGCGGTGGTGGTGCATCGCTGGGATTTGTTCGTCGGCATCGTCGGCGGTGCGATTTTGGGCTTGGCGTTCTACGCCATCAACTGGTATGCCCTGACCGGGGTGTTCCCATGGTTTTTCGCCATCAACAGCCCCGTGTTGATCATCGGGCATGTGTTGTTTGGCGCGGTGGCGGGCGGTGTGTATGAACTGCTCGATAATTACGATCTCCCCTTGGGAAGGACGCGCCCTCATGCGGATGTCTAGACGTGTTCAATCTTCGCGCGGCAGCGGCGGCGGCATCGGGCGCTTAATCATCGGCTTGATTATCGCCGGAATTGCTTTGTTTTCTTATCTCAGCTCAAGTGAGGTCAACCCGATCACGGGCGAGAATCAATACATCAGCCTGACGCCCCAACAAGAGATCGCGCTTGGTTTGCAAAGCGCGCCTGAACTTGTGCGGCAGTTCGGCGGCTTGTATCCCGATCAAGCGACGCAAAACACGGTCAGCGCCATTGGGCAGCGGATCGTCGAGAGCAGCATCGCCCGCGATACCGTGTGGCGCTTCAATTTTTCGGTGCTAGACGACGCGCAAACGGTCAATGCTTTTGCGCTGCCCGGTGGACAAGTTTTCATCACGGTGGCGCTGCTGTCAGAGTTAGAGAACGAAGATATGGTCGCGGGTGTGCTGGCGCATGAGATCGTGCATGTCTTGGCGCGCCACAGCGCCCAGCGCTTGGCACAAAGCGAACTCACGAACGGCTTGGTGGGTGCGGTCGCAGTCGCGTCAGGCGATGCGGGCGCAGCACAAACCGCCGCCGTTGTCGGGCAGTTGATCACGATGGGTTACGGGCGTGACGACGAAATTCAGTCCGATGTTTTGGGCGTGTGCCTGATGATCGACGCGGGTTACAACCCGGAAGCGTTGATCGGTGTGATGGAGGTGTTGGCGCAGGCAAGCGGCGGC
This sequence comes from Anaerolineae bacterium, assembly GCA_041737735.1. Lineage (GTDB taxonomy): Bacteria > Chloroflexota > Anaerolineae > Aggregatilineales > Phototrophicaceae > Flexifilum. The sequence goes on from JBGSRB010000246.1 coordinate 3,439, forward strand.
GGCACGCAACCGGAATTCTTCAGCACGCACCCCAATCCTGATAATCGGGTCGCGCGGATTCAAGAGGCGATTGCTTCCCCAGAAGACTGCCCGAACGCGGCATAAATGGCAACTTCAGCCGGGGATTGATACGCCAATCCCCGGCGCATAACACCACTGTTACCCGCGCAGCAAACCGCGCGCCGCATCCGCGACCGCTTGCGCCGTTAAGCCATATTCCGCATAAATGCGCTCGTAAGGCGCGCTTGCCCCGAAGCGATCAATCCCGATGCTGACGCCGGCTGACCCGACGAAACGTTCCCAACCCAGTGTGACGCCTGCTTCAATGCTCACGCGCCGCGTGACGCTCGATGGCAGCACCGACTCGCGGTAATCGGCAGGTTGATCCGCGAACAATTCCCAGCAGGGCAGGGAAACCAAGCGCACGTTAACGCCTTCGCTCGCCAGCGTGTGATACGCCTCATGCGCGATATGCACCTCGCTGCCGCTGCTGATTAGAATCACGTCGGGCGTGCTGTTGGCATCACCCGCGAGAATATAGCCGCCGCGTGCCGCGCCGGCTTGCGCGATCTCGGCGTCCAGCACGGGCAGATTTTGCCGCGTGAAGATCAACGTCGCCGGATAATCTTGTAATTCCATCGCTGAGCGCCACGCCGCCGCTGTTTCATTGGCATCCGCCGGACGGAACACATACAACTGCGGGATCAAGCGCAGCGACATCACTTGTTCAATCGGCTGATGGGTGGGTCCATCTTCGCCCAAGCCGATGCTGTCATGTGTGAACACATAGATCGCGTTTGCCGCCATCAGTGCGCCGAGCCGGATCGCCGGACGCATATAATCGCTGAACGTGAGGAAGGTGGCGCTGTAGGGCTTGAGGATGCCGCCGTGCAGTGCCAGCGCATTGACAATTGCGCCCATTGCATGTTCGCGCACGCCAAAACGCACATTACGCGCACGGGGATTGTTGTGTCCCGTGTTTGGCTCACCCTTGATCAGCGTTTTGGTGCTGCCCGCGAGATCGGCATCGCCCCCGATCATCGTCGGGATGTGCTTGGCGATGGCGTTCAGCACTTCACCGCTGGCGTTGCGCGTTGCTTGTGCCTTGCCCGGCGCGTAAGTGGGGATGTCGGCGTCCCAACCTGCGGGCAGTTTGCCCGTCATGACCTGCTCGAACTGGGCTGCCAATTCGGGATACGCCGCGCGATATGCGGCAAACTTGGCGTTCCAGTCGCTTTCTAACGTTGCACCCTGATCGACACTGCTGCGGAAGTGTTCGAGCGCTTCACCGGGGACGTAAAAATCCTCCTGCGCCCAACCGTAGTACTCTTTGACGAGCTTAATTTCATCCGCGCCCAACGGCGATCCGTGTGCATCGCTTTTGCCACTTTTGTTCGGACTGCCATAGCCGATGATCGTGCGCACGACGATCAGCGACGGCTGATCAGTGATTGCTTTGGCGTTCTCGATGGCGATGTTGAGCGCATCCACATCGTTGCCATCCGCGACGTATTGCGTATGCCAGCCATACGCATTGAAGCGTGCCGCCACATCTTCGGTGAAGATCATATCCGTTTCGCCGTCGAGCGTGATCTGGTTGGCGTCGTACAGGTAGATCAGCTTGCCTAAGCCCCACGTTCCCGCCAGTGATGCAGCTTCTTGCGAGACGCCTTCCATCAGGTCGCCATCACTGACCAGCGCATAGGTGTAGTGATCGATGATTTCGTGATCGGGGCGGTTGAAATAATGCGCGAGATAAGCTTCCGCCAGCGCGAATCCGACCGCGTTCGCCGCACCTTGACCTAAAGGGCCCGTTGTGGTTTCGATGCCCGGCGTGTAATGTACTTCGGGATGCCCCGGTGTGCGACTGCCCCATTGCCGGAAGTTTTTCAACTCGCTCAGCGGCAGATCATAACCGGTCAGATAGAGCAGGGCATAGATCAGCATCGAGCCATGCCCCGCACTGAGGATGAAGCGATCCCGATTTGCCCAATGCGGATTGGTCGGGTTGTGGCGCAAGTGCTGCATCCACAGCGCATACGCCATCGGTGCTGCACCCATCGGTAAACCGGGGTGTCCGCTGTTCGCCTTTTGCACAGCGTCGATTGCCAGCGTGCGGATCGTGTTGATTGCTAATGTCTGTTGTTCGGTAGTCAATGTGCGCTCCTTAGTAAATCCTTGTGATCTCGTAAGCTGCGTGCGATTATAACGTATCGCATTTATGGATTCAGCACACGTGCTGATGGGTTAAGCCTCTATGGTGTCTACGCTGTACATTGTGCCGCTGTCGCGCGATCCTGCTGATCTGACGCTGCGCGCACGCCGCATCTTGCGTGCAACGCTGACCGCGTGCGATTTCACGCTTGACGACGATCTCGCGCCACGCATGATCCCGACCGCGCAAGCGCTTGCCGCGCTCGAACAAGAAGCGGTCGCGCTAGTCACGCTGGATAATCCGCCGATCAATGATCATGCCGCGATCATTCAGGCGGCAATTCAACGCGGCGCGCGCATCGAGCCGATCCCCGGTGGTGCGGATGCGATCACGGCGCTGGTGTTGTCTGGCTTACCGACCGATCAATTTGTGGTTTACGCCGACGCTGCTGATCTGCCGGAAACGTTGGCGCGCGATCCGTTCACCGTCGTGATCGGTGTGCGCGATCTGGCGGACGCGCTGCCGCGCCTGATCGCACAATTCGGCGCTGATCGTTCGGCGTGCGTCGTGTTCGGCGCTGCTGTCTATCGTGGCGACTTTGCATCAGCGCCGCACGATCATGCCCAAGCCGCGTTCGTGGTGCTGGCGGGCGCTGAACCGACCAGCACGGTTTGGGACGAAACCCGCGTGATCGCCGCGCTGCGTGATCAACTGGATGCGGGCGCGTCGGTCAAAGACGCAGCGAAAGCCCTCGCCAGCGCCAGCGGCTGGAGTCGCGGCGACCTGTATCAACGGGCGCTGGCGCTGCGCGATGTTTAGTGCTTAGGTCGTGCCATCCGCCTGATCTTCGTCGAAGCGCTTTTGACTGGCTTCGATGAAAGCGCGCGTTTGGCGCGGTTCGCTGTTAAGCTGACCCCACTGCGTCGCCTCATACTCCATGACATCAAGCGCGCGTTGGGCGAAGACTTGCAGTTGATCGCGGTATTCGGCATCGTCCATTTCTTCCAGCGGCGAGATAGCGTCGGCATGTTCGAGATTGCGTAACGCTGCGCGATACACAGTATTCAGCCGATCCCACTGAAACAGATCAGAGATGGTGGTTGCCGCCGTGCCAAGCGCGGGCGCGACGACTGCGATCATCGACAGCACCAACAGCAGATCGCGCGTGGCGTTAGTAATATCGTCACCTGCCAGCGCGATGATCGTGCCGATTAGAATTGCCGCACCGCCGCCGATCAACGTGAACATCACGCGCCATATGGTGATGCTGCCCCCCGCTTTATCATTTTTGTTGACTGTCCACAAGTAATAATTGCGCTGATCTTCCAGCACAAATTCCTCAAACAGGCGGTTCATCACGCGCAAATGTGTTTTGTCGCTGTCTAAATCGAGCGGCTTTGGCGCTTGATCCGGCGTCATCCTGCACCTCCACCCACATGTTCTTCTTCAGGACGGTTATAGCTGCCCCCGCTGATCTGCGCCGCACGACTGGACAGCAGTAATTTGCGCTGCTTGAGGTTCAGGGTCGTATAGGGCGGCAAATTGAGCAGGTAACGATAATATTCACGGCGTAAATGCTCAGCACTGCGCCGTTCCTGCATCCAGAAGGTGAATGAAGGTAAACGTTCACCTAAAATGGCGACGGCGCTTGCCGTCAATGCGATAAATCCGGCTATGCCGGCGAGGATGGTTGCCGTTTGCAAATCACGGCTTTGAAACATCGCTTGTAGCGACGCGATGATCGAGGCGAGCATTGCCAGTGCAATGTAAATAATCTGGAAGCGCCGATAACGATTTTGGTGAAATTTTGCTTCGTAATCGCGCCCTTTGAACAAACGCAGCAGTTCACGATCTAAAAATTGCATGTCTTCGCGGACGCGCTTGCGGGTTGCTTCGGTCGCGTCCATTTCGTTGAGCAGCGCTTCGAGCTTCTCGGTGCGGATCAATTGATAATGTTCGTCAGGTTTGTTCGGAAAACGAAACTGTGGAAAATCACGCGCCCACGCTGGCGTCAGCCCTTTGGCAAAGCGATTAAGCGTGCTGGTGAAACGCTCCATATACTGCATCACGGGGATTTCCGATGGCAGTGGCACACGTGTTCGGGTAGCCGGCGACAACGGTGTTGCCTGCGCGTCCTCAGGTTGTTGAGTCATCGATCACCCTTTGTTGGAAAAAGGTTAAGTTTCATAAGATGATCGTAAGCTGTGGTGCGCTTCGAGTCAAGCACAAGCGTTATGTTACTGCGTGGAAGGGAAAAGGGCGACTAATCAAGCCGCCCATGGTATGCGCTATAACGCGGAGGCGAGAAATTCCAGCGTCACGCGGTTGAATTCTTCCGGTTTTTCCAGATTAGGCAGGTGCGCCGTTCCCGCGATCAGGTGCGCGCGCGCATTGGCGATATTGTCGAGCATGAAGCGCATCGCCAATTCGGTATACGTTTCGTCAAGGTCGCCCCACACCACCAACACAGGCAACTTTAACTCAGACACACGCTGGGCAGCGGGGGGAGTCAGAGGCAGTGCGCGCTGTGTTTCATCGTAATTCACAAGGTGTTGACGGTTCATCGCCAGCATCAAATCACGGGCTTCACCTTGTACGCGCCCGGCTTGTCCGCGCACACCGTCCAGCCATACTTCGACGGCGCGGGCGTTCACATGGTCAATGTCAGACATTTCCGTCCACAACGCTTCCAGTTCAGTGAATAGCTGTATTTCCGTTTCGGGAGGGTCGAGTTCTAAACCAGTGGGCGCTGAACCCACCATAACTAGCGCACGGATTCGTTCGGGTGTTTCTAGCGCGGTATCCATGGCGGTCATGCCACCCCTCGAACAGCCGATCATGGCTGCGTTAGCAATCCCCAGATGATCCATCAACGCGCGCAGATCGTCACGGTGCGAAAACTCGATGTTCGATGCCGATTCGGTTTGTCCTGCGCCGCGCCAATCGTAAGTCACGACGTGATAATGGGCGGCGAAAGCGTCAATTTGTCCGCGCCACATGCGTGAATCGGCAATGCCTGCGTGCAGAAAAATCACGGCGGGCTTGCTGCTGTCGCCCGCAGTTTCATAATACAACTGTCCGTTTTCAACCGCGCAGAAGGGCATCGGTTTATATCCTCTTGATGTATTAGACCGCATGTTCTAGTATATCATGAATTGCGTATTTGTCGACTCCCCAAAATTCTTACGCGCTTTTGATGCGCTTTGTCCATTTATCTAATGCCGTGTTTACGCGACAGCGCTATGCTTATAAGATGCGCGTCATTCATCCGCATGAGGGGCTGTGCTGATGCACAAGAAACGACCCGAACAAGATCGCTGGCTGACGTATGGACATTGGCGCGTCAGTCGTGAATTCCGCCCGCCGACTGATGTGATCGAATTGGAAGATCGCATCGTGGTGCTGGTTGAGATCGCCGCACTGCGTCCTGAGGATTTAACCATCACGCTTGACGCGGGCAGTCTGATCATCGCCGGGAAACGCGACCGTCCGGCGTTTCCAATTCAGGACGGCGGCGCGGCTTATCATCAAGTCGAGCTTGGCTATGGCGATTTTCGTATTGAGGTCGCGTTGCCGTGGGCAGTTCAACGCGACACCGTGACCGCCGCTTACCGCGACGGTCTATTGCAGGTCGATCTGCCGCGTCAAGCGCGTCAACAGATCGCTATTCATGATGCAGCAGAAGCAAAAGGGGAGACTCATGACTGACGACGAAAACCGCACTCCCGTCGATTGGGATCACACGCAGCACGATGTTAAAGTGGTGCATCCTGATGAAAACGACGACGAAGATACGCTCGATTTCCCCGAAGAGATTCCGGTGCTGCCGTTGCGCGGCTTGGTGGTGTTTCCCCAAACCGTGATCCCGTTGACGGTGGGGCAGCCGCGTTCGATCAAATTGGTGGATGAAGTCGTCAGCGGCGACCGCGTGATCGGTTTGTTCACGTCACATGATCCCGATGTGGAAACGCCCAACCCCGATCAGATTTACACCACTGGCACACTGGCGACGATCCTGCGCCTATTCCGCGCGCCCGATGGCACCATCCGCATGTTGGTGCAGGGTATCGAGCGCATCACCGCCGACGAATTCACCGAAACCGAGCCGTATCTCAAGGCGCGTGTGCGCGAACGTCCGGAAGTTATCGAAGAAACGCTCGAAGTTGAAGCACTGACACGCAACGTGTCGCAGTTGTTCACGCGGTTGGCAGAACTGGTGCCGAATATTCCCGCCGAGCTGCTCTCGCAAGCGCTGAGCGTGGAAGACCCGCTGCAATTGGCATACACCATTGCCACCTACATTCGGCTGGACTTGGACGAAGCGCAGCGAATTCTCGAACTCGACAGCGCCGACGCCAAGCTGCGCCACTTGATGGTCATCCTCAACAAAGAACTCGAAGTCTTGGAACTGGGGCGCAAGATTCAAAGCGAAGCCCAAACCGAGATGGAAAAAGTTCAGCGCGAGTATTATCTGCGTGAGCAGTTGAAGGCGATTCAGCGCGAACTGGGCGAAGGTGACTCGCAAGTGGTCGAAGTTGAAGAATTTCGCCGTAAGATCGCGGAAGCGGGCATGCCCGAAGAGGCTGAGAAAGAAGCCTACCGCGAACTCGATCGGCTGGAGAAGCTACCCACCGCCGCCGCCGAATATGGCGTGATCCGCACGTATCTCGACTGGCTGACCAACCTGCCGTGGAGCAAGCGCACCGACGATGCGCTCGATATTGCGCGGTCTCGCGCTGTGCTGAATGAGGATCACTACGGCTTAGAGGATGTGAAGGATCGTATTCTCGAATATCTCGCGGTACGCAAGCTGCGCCAAGAACGCGCCGCCGAGATCGAAAGCGCGGAAACTACCGATTATGTCCGACGTGACCGCGAAGGCGTGATCCTGTGCTTTGTGGGTCCGCCCGGCGTGGGTAAAACATCGCTGGGCGCGTCGATTGCGCGGGCGATGAATCGCAAATTTATCCGCATGAGCTTGGGCGGTGTGCGCGACGAGAGCGAAATTCGCGGCTTCCGACGCACGTATATCGGCGCGCTGCCCGGTCGCATCGTGCAGACCTTACGCCGTGTCGAAACACGCAACCCGATCATCATGCTCGACGAGATCGATAAGCTGGGGCGCGATTTTCGCGGCGATCCAGCGTCGGCGCTGCTCGAAGTGCTTGACCCGGAGCAAAATCACGAGTTCCGCGATCATTATCTCGATGTGGCGTTCGATCTCAGCGAGGTGATCTTCATCACCACCGCCAACGAACTCGACCCGATCCCGGGACCTTTGCGCGACCGCATGGAGATCATCCGCATCAGCGGCTATACCGAGCAGGAAAAGATTGCCATCGCGCAGCAGTATCTCGTGCCGCGCCAACTGCGCGAGAACGGCTTACGCATTGGCGAAGTGACCGTGACCGAACCCGCGCTCCAAAGCATAATCCGCGATTACACGCGCGAAGCGGGCGTGCGCTCGCTTGAACGCGAAATCGGGCGGGCGATGCGTAAAGTCGTCACGCAGATCGCGGAAGGTAAAGCCAAACGTGTCAAGATCGACACCAAACAGGTGACCGAATTGCTCGGCAAGCCGCGTTTCGGTTATCGCACCGAACTGGAAGAACGCACCGACCGTCCCGGCGTGGCGACCGGCTTAGCATGGACTCCGTTTGGCGGCGATGTGCTGTTCGTCGAAGCCACGCAAATGCCGGGGAGCAAAGGTTTTCAATACACCGGACAGTTGGGCGAAGTGATGCAGGAAAGCGCGCGCTTGGCGCTCAGCCTGATTCGCTCGAAAGTGGAAGCATTCGGCATCGCGCCCGACTTCTACGAGAAGAACGACATTCATCTGCACGTGCCGGAAGGCGCGCAGCCGAAAGACGGACCCTCAGCGGGCGTGACCATGACCGTAGCGTTGGCATCGCTGCTGCTCAACCGTGCGGTGAAAAGCAATATCGCCATGACGGGGGAGATCACACTGCGCGGGCAGGTGTTACCTGTCGGCGGCATCAAAGATAAAATACTGGCGGCGCGGCGCATCGGTGTAGATACCGTGATTCTGCCGAAGAAGAACGCCATCGATCTCGATGATCTGCCCGAAGAAGTCCGCCAGCAAATGACCTTTATCCTCGTCGAAAACATCGACGAAGCTCTGCAAGCCGCGCTGGTCGATCCGAACGCGAATGGTGCGCCCAAAGCGAAGGATGCAGCCAAAACAGCGAAGCGCGGTCGCAAACCCAAACAGCAACCGATCGAAGCGTAGCACTAACGCCCTATCGATCACCTGAAATTCACAAAACGGACGTGCATTGCGCGTCCGTTTTGCGTGATCGTGTACAATCGCGTCATTTCCCAACCGCAAACTACATGAAGGATCACTCATGCCTCGTTGGATCGAAGTCACTTTGCGCGTGGACGGCGAAGCCGCCGAAGCCGCCGCTGAACTGCTATCGCGTTATGGTTATCAAGGCATCGCTGTTGAGCATGAAGGCATCCCGCCCGATAAGCTCGATGAGGACGAACTGCCGCCGCCGACCACGTTGGCTGTACGGGCGTATCTTCCGGTGGATGCCGATGCTGAGGCGATCAAACTTCAGCTTGAGCAGGGCTTGCGCTATCTCAACATGATGTATCCCATGCCGCAGCCGATCTATCAAATCGTGGATGATGCCGATTGGGCAGAGGCATGGAAGGCGCATTATCATCCTGTGCGTTTGGGGCAGCGGATTGTCATCCGTCCCCTATGGATCGAATTGGAGACGCAGCCCGATGATGTGGTGATCGCACTCGATCCGGGGATGGCGTTCGGCACAGGCACGCATCCGACGACGCAGCTTTGTCTCGAAGCCGCCGAAGCGGTGATCACGGCGGGCGCGCACGTGCTTGATCTCGGCACGGGTTCGGGCATTCTCGCCATTGGCGCGGCGAAACTAGGCGCGGGGCATGTGCTGGCGCTCGATAACGACGCCATCGCCGTTCAAGCGGCGCAGGATAACATCGCGCAGAATGGTGTCACGGGTCAAATCACCGTGCAGGCGGGCAGTCTTGCCGATGCGCTGGCGGCGAGTACAGCTTTCGATGTGCTGCTGGTCAACATTCTGGCGCGTATCATCATTCAGATGTGCGGCGAAGGCTTGGGCGATTTGCTGCATCCCAACGGTGTTGGCGTGTTCAGCGGGATCATCGACACCCAAGCGGATGATGTCGAAGCCGCGCTGCGTTCCGCTGGTTTGACGCCGTATGCGCGCCGTCAGCAGGGGGATTGGGTGGCAATCGAAGCGCGGCGCACACCTGCATAAGCACACGGTGAGAGAATTTATTGACAAATATCATCCCCCCAATTTCTAGGGGGATGTTGCAGGCGTTCCGTACTACTATGAATGAGCTTTCGTGTAAGGAATGATGAAATACTTTCATCATCTTTAAGTACCTGTGCAAATCCCAAGGACATACAACTAGTGGAACAAATTCCAACCCAAGCAACTTCTTTCATCGGCTTAACGCCGCATGAGGTTGAGCAAAGCCGCGCGCAGCACGGCATCAATGTTCTAACGCCACCTGAACGTGAACCATGGTGGAAACTCTACCTCGAAAAATTTGAAGACCCGGTCATTCGCATCCTGATCATTGCTGCTGTGATCACCATTGCGGTCGGCTTTGTCGATGGTCACTTTGCGGAAGGGGTCGGCATTGTCATCGCCATCTTCCTGGCGACCACGCTGGCGTTCGTCAATGAATATCGCGCCGCGCGTGAGTTCGATGTGTTAAGCCAAGTGCATGATGATCTGCCCGTGCAGGTGATTCGTTCGGGCGCTTATACCACCGTGCCGCGCAAGGATTTAGTCGTCGGCGATATTGTGCTGCTTGAAGAAGGCGAAGAAGTCCCCGCTGATGGTTTGGTGCGCCAAGCGATTGCGCTGCAAGTCAACGAGTCGGTGTTGACGGGTGAGTCGCTGCCTGTGCGCAAGCAGGTCAGCACCATGAGCATTTTCGATCCCGATGAGCGCGCTTTCCCCGATGATAAGCTGTTTCGCAGCACGCTGCTGAATGAAGGGCGCACCATTCTGGAAGTCAGCGCGGTGGGTGATGGCACGGTGATCGGGCATATCTCGCACCAAGCCGCCCAACCTACCGACGCGATCACACCGCTGAACGCGCAGCTTGAAGGCTTGAGCAAACTGATCGGCGTGGTCGGCTTTAGCATGGCGCTGCTGACCTATATCGTGTTGATCGCGCGCGCCGCTGCCGTGGGCGAGTTTGTCCTTACCGCGCAGCAGTGGACAGTCACGCTGCTGTTATCCGTCAGCGGCTTGATCGCGCTGAGTCGTGTGTGGCTTCCGATGATTTATGATGCGCTGGAATTAGGCGGGCGCAAGTTCGAACAGCCGAAATGGTTAGATGCGGGACTGCTCAGTTGGGTGCTGCCTATGGGCGTGGGTGTGATCGTGTTCGTCGTGGGCGTGCTGCTTGGCACGGCGTTGAACTTGATCCCGGCGGATAGCGCGCAGTGGTTGCCCGCTGATGTAGGCGTGGAATTTCTGCGTTACTTCATGGTGGCTGTGACGATCATCGTCGTCGCTGTGCCGGAAGGCTTACCGATGAGCGTCACGCTCAGCCTCGCTTACAGTATGCGCCGCATGACCGCGACCAACAATCTGGTGCGGCACATGCACGCCACCGAGACGATCGGCGCGGCAACCGTGATCTGCTCGGACAAAACGGGTACGCTCACGCTCAATCAAATGCGCGTGCGCTCAGCCATTTTCCCGCATTTAGGTGAAAGCCCACTGGCGGATAATTACGAGACCGCCGACGCGCGCTTTTTGGCGGAAAGCATCGCCGCGAATACCACCGCCAACTTGAGCCTGATCCCTGGTCAGCCTGCGCGTCCGATTGGTGACACCACCGAAGGCGCGCTGCTGCTGTGGATGCACGAGCGTCGCGTCGATTATCAAGCGCTGCGTGCGGGTTTCAACGCGCAGGGTTATTTGCCTTTCAACGCCGAGAAAAAATATATGGCGACGATGGGCGTCAGCGCGGTGGACGGATCGCGCGTGTTATATGCCAAAGGCGCGCCCGAAATGGTTCTGGAACGCTGTACCCACATTTGGGCAACCGATGGTGTGCAAGTGTTGGATCAATACACCCGCGAACGTATCGAAACTGACCTGCTCGATTATCAAAAACGCGGGATGCGCGAATTGGCGTTCGCTTATCGCACGGTGCCGTTGGACTTCGATGATGAAGACATCGATCCACTAATGAACGATCTGATCTGGTTGGGTTATGTCGCCATCGCTGACCCCATTCGTCCGGAAGTGCCGAATGCTGTTGCCACGTGCCGGGCTGCGGGCATCCGCGTGATTGTGGTTACGGGCGATACAGCCGAAACCGCGAAAGAGATCGCGCGCCAGATCAACCTGTGGGAAGCTGCCGACGATCATGATCCCGCCGCGCACATGACCGGTCGCACTTTCGGTGATTTAACCGACACGCAAGCGCGTGAAGCGGTGCAGCATCTCAAAGTGCTGTCGCGTGCGCGCCCGCTAGATAAAATGCGCTTGGTCAACATGCTGCAAGCCAATGGCGAAGTCGTCGCCGTGACGGGCGACGGCACGAACGACGCGCCTGCGCTCAATCATGCGAATGTCGGCTTAGCAATGGGTTCAGGAACGGACATCGCTAAAGAAGCCAGCGACATCGTGCTGCTCGACGACTCGTTCCGCAGCATTACCAACGCGGTCATGTGGGGGCGCTCGCTCTATCAAAATATCCAGCGCTTTATCGTCTTTCAATTGACGATTAACATCGCGGCTGTGGGCATCGCCTTCTTGGGCCCCTTCATCGGCATCCAGTTCCCGCTGACCGTGATCCAGATGTTGTGGATCAACTTGGTGATGGACACCTTCGCATCACTGGCGCTGGCGACTGAACCCGCCCGTTGGGATGTGATGCGTCACGCACCGCGCAAACCGTCGTCATTCATCATTACCAGACTGATGAGCGTGCGGATGCTCAGTTTTGGACTGTTCTTTGTCGTCACGCTGGTGCTGTTCTTGCTGGCGATTCAGCAGGACGGCGAAGTCACACGCACCGAGCTTTCCGCGTTCTACGCGACGTTTATCCTGTTTCAGTTCTGGAACCTGTTCAACGTCCGCGTGATGGGCTTGAATGTTTCCGTGCTGGCGGGCATCATGGAAAATCGAACCTTCCTCTGGATAGCGGGCGCGATTTTGATCGGCACGATCTTGATTGTGCAGTTCGGTGGGGATGTTTTCCGCACCGCTCCGCTGACGCTAAGCGAATGGCTGCTGCTGCTGGTCGTCACATCGCCCGTGCTGTTGGTCGGTGAAATCACTCACTGGCTGCGGAAAGCACGCAGCAATGACCAAGCGGTGCGCGCGCCTGCCGCTTAAATTCACGACGTAGTGTGCTAACATAGCAGGGGCGGTACAGACGCATCAAGCGCTGAGCCGCCCTTGTTGCTTAACTGCTGGCAAAGTTGTGAGTTGAGTCGATGAAGCCTACGGAAACACCGCCGCCCACCAAACGGACGATCGCACCAGCGCTACTGGTGTTCCTGACGATCCCACTGTTGGGCATGGTTGCGGCGGTGGGTTTGTTGTTTACCAATGCCGCCACCAGCGCGCCCACGCCCGCCCCTGTGACACCGCCGCCCCCTAATGTGACCTTTCCGGTGCTGCCCACGCCGCGCGCGCTGACCGACTCGCCGGTGATCCCGTTCACGTTGCAAAATTTAGCCGGGGAAACCGTCAGCTTGGATGATTACGCCGGGCAGATTGTGTTTCTCAACTTCTGGGCGACTTGGTGCGAGCCATGCGAACGCGAAATGCCCACGTTTGAAGCCTTCACGCTGGAACACGAGGGCGACGCCGTGATTTTGGCGGTCAATGTCGAAGAAAACGCCGATCAGGTGGCGGAATTTCTGGACGAGCTGGGCATCACCGCGCTGCCTGTGCTGCTTGATCCCGATGGCGACACCGCGACCCGCTATGGCATCTTCAACTTGCCGACAACGTATGTGATCGATCAAAGTGGCATTGTGCGTTATCCTAAGTATGGTGAGGTCACACAAGCCGATCTTGCCGCATATATCGAAGCACTGACACCCACAACCGATGGATAACGCCCTTTATGGACATCGCGCGCGCCTTTACATTCGTTTTTGAAGATAAGCAAGCCGCCGAAAAGCTGGTGATCACCGCGATCATCGGGTTTTTATCGCTCATCCTGACGCCGCTGCTGGTCGGTTTTGTCGGCTGGGCGGCGATTCTCGGTTATCAGATTGAACTCGTGCGGAACATTCGACGCGGCGTGAAATATCCGCTGCCGCGCTGGGATAACTTCAATCAGTATGTGAGCGATGGCTTGATCGCGCTGATCGCGTTTCTAATCTACAGCATCCCCACCGTGATCATCGGCGGGTTTACGCTGTTGTTGGCGCAAGGGGCGGGCAATACGTTCGTGGGCAGCGCTTTGTTTGTGGTGGTGGGGTGCTGCTTCACGCCGCTTTTGCTGATTTACAACTTGCTCACACTGCCTATGCTCACGCTGGCGCAGGGGCGTTACACCGAGAAGCCGACGCTGAACACCTACTTTGAGATCGGCTGGTTGCTGGTCACCTTGCGCGATCATCTGAGTGTAGTGATCACATGGCTGGTGGGCGTGCTGGTGGTGAACTTGGCGTTTGCAGTGCTGAACGCGATCCCGTGCATAGGCACGATTGCGGGCGTGGCGTTGATGATCCCGATTCAGGGCGCGCTGACGGGGCAACTTGCGCGCGAGGTGTTGGGCCCGCTTAAGCCTAACGAGAAGCCCAAGCGCTAGAATGATTATAACGTGGGGGCAAAGATTAACCCCCTACGTCATCACATTGCTTCACCCTAGTTTGCGCTCGACATACTCGATAGCATCTTCCAATGTGTGAAACACAGGCACCTGCTGATTGCCTAACTGCGGTGTGTTGAAAATGCTCAGCGTCAGCTTGATCATCGCGCCGGTGCCTACAAAGACAATTTCACCTTCTTCAATCCCGTTTGCATTGCGAAATTCCAGCGTTCGCACGGCGTTCATCTGTTTCACGATCACATCGAATGACGTTTCCGCTTCCCGCAAATCAAGGATCAAGAAGGGATAGTGAGCGGTTTGTGCTGCCAACCAATGGATGGTTGCTGTGTTCCATTCGAAGAAAGTTTCAGCGCTGATGTCGCCGCTGAAGGTGCTGATCAACACGGGTTTATCGTCTAAAGCGCGCTGTGTAAACGGCATGATCAGAACTGAAACCCTCCAGTGACATGCACGATCTTCTGCTGATAGTTATGCACGTAATCTTGCAATTTCTCGTGCAGATTATGCCATTCCGTGCTATCGAGAATGCCGCGCATCGTGTCGAGATCGCGCGTGATGCACTCGGTCAGCATTTGCGGTGCTTCTTTGCTGCGGCTGTACAACGTGTACCATGCACCGGTCGGTTGCAGCCCAAGCTCTTGAATACCGGGAACCCACTCGCGCACCACAAACTCGAAATAGTCCTGATCACGCCCCGGCTTGATGTCCCAATTCATCAGTAGTTTGACGCTCATCGTGGTCTAACTCCTCATCAAACTCAACATGGTGCGAACGGTAGCGGCGATCAGGCGTCCTCAGCGGCGGATTGCGCCACACCTTGCGGCAGCAGCACGATGATCTGCGGTTGCTCAGGCGTATCGTTGACACTAACGCGCAGCAAGTCGGTTTCGTTGGCGCTGCTGATGCCCATCGCTTTCAGGAACTTTTCGACGCTTTCCAACTCAACCGTCAAGCCGGGCAGGGCATAGTGCATCGGCACGACGAAATACGGCTCGATCAGCGCGACGACTTCCGCCGCTTGCGCCGCTTTCAACGCCGAACCGCCGCCCACAGGCAGCAGCAGTACATGCACCTGACCCATTTCTTCCAACACCGATTGTGCTGGCATGTGCGCTAGATCGCCTAAATGCAGCACGCGCAAACCGTCATAATCGAACAGATAACCCACGTTCAGCCGTGCGCTTTCGGCGTGATGCAGGGCGATGCCGTTGACGAACACACCGCCAATTTCATATTCGCCCGCGCCGATGATCACCTGTGGCGTGCCTTTGATCGCCTCAACGTGATTATGTCCTGCCGCGTCATGGCTGATCGTAACCACGTCGGCTTTGAGTTTCGGCGTAGGAATGCCGATTGCATCCGAAAACGGATCGGTCACAACCGTGATGCGCCCGCGCTCGGTGATGCGGAAACAACTGTGACCATACCAAGTAATGTCCAAGACCTTTGTCCTTCAAAGTACGCTTAAACCTGCTCATATTATAACGCAAATGACGCACCGTCGAAGTGAGAGGTAGAGAAGTCGAACAAATTTGCGCTATTTGCGTCAGGTGGGCAAACTTTCACTCAGCAAGCGCACCCAATTGCCATAGGCGATCCCGTGAATTTCGGCGTCGCTGTAGCCGCGCGCGCTGAGCAAGTCGGGGATGCGCTGTAAATCCGCGATGGTGTCGAGATCGCGCGGGGATTGTTCGCGCCCGAATCCGCCATCCAGATCGCTGCCGATGGCGGTGTGCAGGGCATCGCCCGCCAATTGACATTGATGATCGATGTGTTCGACCACCGTGCGCAAACCCACTGAACGCTGATCACGCCCACGCGTATAATTCGGGATGAGCATCCAGATGTCGAGCGCCACGCCGATCACGCCGTCGCGCGCTTGGATGGTGCGAATTTGATCATCGCTCAATTGGCGCTGATCAGACACCAACGCGCGGCAGTTATGATGACTCGCCAGCACGCGCCCGCCGAAATGATCAAGTGCTTGCTCAAAGGCGCGGTCGCTCAAGTGGGTAAGGTCGAGCAGCGCGCCGTGTGCTTCCATTTGACGCAGCAGGGCAAAACCCGCTGGAGTGAAGCCGTCGGTCACGCCAGTACCGCCTGCATAACGCCCCATGCCATAATGCGCGGGACCAATCACGCGCAAGCCTTGCGCCCACCACGCGCCCAACTGATCAGCGTGCAGGATCGGATCGGCACTTTCCATGCTGATCACAAGTCCAAGCGGTGGCTGTAGTGCATCGGGTGTGAATTCCCATGTTTCCCATGCTTCGACGTGATCATACAGCGCGGCGGCGTTCGTGATCACGCGCACATGTCCGCTTGCTTCGAGCGCGCGATAGTAGGCGATCTGTCCTTGACCAACAGCGTAAGCCTGTTCGGGCGAAGCGTAATCGAGATGCAACACAGGCTGACCCGTGCTGCGCGCCAGCACCGTCGCCAGCGCCAGCATCACGCGACCCGCGCGCATTTCCGGAAGGCACACGGTATTGTGGGCGCGTCCCGGCTCGATCATGCCGAGTTCGCGCGTGCGGATAGCGTGGATCGGCGCGCGCAGATCACGATTCCATTGCAGCGCATTCCAAGCGAGATCAAGGTGTCCATCAGCGATGAGCATGGCGAATCCTTAAGGAGTAGGCACAAATCGTATACGATTATACGCATTTGTGGTATAGTGGAGATAAAATTACAGCCTTTGGTGAAAATGCCTATGCAAATTGATGATCCAGTTGTTCATTCCACCCAAAACACAGCCGAGATGATCGCCGCTGCGCTGCGTTCCGCCATTGTGCGCGGTAAATTGCTCAGCGGACAATCGCTGCGCCAAGACGAGATCGCCGCCCAGTTTGCCGTCAGCAAGATTCCTGTGCGTGAGGCGCTCGTCCAACTGCAAGCGGAAGGCTTAGTCCGGCTGATCCCCAATCGTGGCGCGGTGGTGTCCACACTTACGCCCGCGCAGGTGGATGAAATTTACACCATGCGGCGCGCGCTCGAACCCATCGCCTTGCGCCGTGCTATTCCCCATCTGCGCCCGCGCGATTATGATGATCTGGCGCATCTGCTTACCCGTATTGACCACGAAGCCGACCTCAGCCAATGGGCGGAACTCAACTGGGCGTTTCATGAAGCGCTTTACAAGCCCGCCGCCATGCCCACACTGCTGCGAACCCTGCGCGATCTGCATCATAATGTCGTGCGCTATCTCGTCTATCACATCGACGAACACCAGCTTGCTCGTTCACAAGGACAGCACCGCGATCTCGTGGCGCTGTGCCAAGCAGCGGACATCGAAGCGGCGTGCGCGCTGCTAGATGATCATCTGCGCGAACCCGCGACGGTGTTCACCCTTAATCAATCAGCTAAGTGATGGAGCTGCTCGATCATGACGCTTGAACGAGTGAATGACCTTGCGCGCGATCTCACGCCTGACGCGCTGATCGCGGATTATCGCCTTGCCTATCGCAGCCGCCAGATCAGCCTGCTAGGGCGGCAGGAAGTGCTAGGCGGGCGCGCGAAGTTTGGCGCGTTTGGCGATGGTAAAGAACTGGCGAATTTGGCGCTTGCCCGCGCTTTCCGCCCCGGTGACTGGCGCAGCGGCTACTACCGCGATCAAACGTTGATGCTGGCATTGGGTGAAATCACCATCGAGCAATATTTCGCGCAGCTTTACGCCAACACCGATCCCGACGCTGAACCGATGTCGGGCGGGCGGCAGATGCCCGCGCACTACGCCTCGCGCAGCCTCAACGCCGACGGATCATGGCGCGACCTGACCGCACAGATCAACACCGCGCCCGATCTATCACCCACGGCGGCGCAGATGCCGCGTTTGGTCGGCTTGGCATATGCGTCGAAACTGTACCGCGAGATCGAAGCCCTGCGCCAGTTCACGACGTTTTCGCGTGCTGGCGCTGAAGTCGCGTTCGGCACGATTGGCAACGCCAGCACCGCCGAAGGCATGTTCTGGGAGTCGATCAACGCGATTGGCGTGCTGCGCGTCCCCGCCGTGATCGTGATCTACGACGACGGCTACGGCATCTCAGTGGATAATACCCAGCAGATGACCAAAGGTGACATCGGCGCGCTGCTGGCGGGTTTTCAGCGTGAGGATGACGGCTCGGGCTTTGATGTTTACGCCGTGCGCGGGTGGGAATATCTCACGCTGGTCGAAACCCTACAGCGCGCCACCGACACCGCGCGCCGTGATCATGTCCCCGCGCTGATCCACGTGACCGAACTCACGCAGCCGTTGGGACACTCCACCAGCGGCAGCCACGAACGCTATAAAACGCCCGAACGCTTGGATTGGGAACGCGATCACGATGGCATCGCCCGTTTGCGCCAATGGCTGATCGACCACGATCACGCGAGTGATGCTGAACTCGCCGCGCTTGAGGACGCCGAAAAGATCGCCGTGCGCGCCGCCATGCGTTCCGCGTGGGATGCCTTCACCAGCGCATTGGACGTTGAGCGCGCTCACGTGCGCGACTTGATCGATGCGGTCGCGCGTGAGTCGCAGCAGCAAGATGCGCTCAAGCAGATCACAAGCGCGCTGTATCGCACAGTCTATCCCAAACGGCGCGACATGCACGAAGCGGCGTTTGCGGCGCTGCACGCTACGCGCGCCGAAAATCTGCCCGCCCGCGCTGACCTGATCGCGTGGCGCACGGATCACCGCGCGCAGATCGAACGCCTGTATGAGGCGCATTTACACAGCGCAAGCGCCGAGTCGCCGCTGAAGGTGACGCCCGTCGCGCCCCAGTACGACGACGCTGCACCGTCGATCCCCGGTTCGCAAATTCTCAATCAATTTTTCGATCTGGCGCTGGCGCGTGACCCGCGCGTGATCGCCTTCGGTGAAGATGTCGGCTTTTTGGGCGGCGTCAATCAAACGATGGCGGGCTTGCAGACGAAATACGGCGATCTGCGCGTGAGCGACACGGGCATCCGCGAGATCACGATTGTCGGACAGGCGTTGGGCATGGCGCTGCGTGGTTTGCGTCCGCTTGCCGAAATTCAATATCTCGATTACATCCTGTATGCGCTGCAACTGCTGTCTGACGATGTGGCGACTGTGCGCTGGCGCTCGAATGGCGCGCAAAAAGCGCCGCTGATCATCAGCACGCGCGGGCATCGACTCGAAGGCATCTGGCACGCCGGATCGCCGCTGGCGGGCATCATCAACCTTGTGCGCGGAATGCACGTGTGCGTTCCCCGTGACATGACGCGCGCGGCGGGCTTCTACAACACGCTATTGCACGGTGATGATCCCGGTATCGTGGTCGAAGTGCTGAACGGCTATCGCTTAAAAGAACGTCAGCCCAATAACTTAAGCGAGATTATGATCCCGTTGGGCGTGCCGGAAGTGCTGCGCGGGGGATCACACGTCACGCTCGTGACCTACGGCGCGTTGTGCGTTCACGCGCTCAAAGCGGCGGAACGGCTGGCGCAGGTGGGCATCGAGACCGAAGTGATCGATGTGCAAACACTGCTTCCCTTTGATCTGCACGGCGTCATCGGTGAATCACTGCGGAAAACCAACCGCATTGTGTTTCTCGATGAAGATGTCCCCGGCGGCGCGTCCGCCTACATGATGCAGCAGGTGATCGAGGGGCAGGGCGGTTATCACTGGCTGGATGCCGAACCGCGCACGCTGAGCGCGAAAGCGCATCGCACCGCCTACGGCACGGATGGTGCTTATTTCAGCAAGCCCAACGTCGAAGATATTTTTGAAACCGTCTACGCGCTGATGCACGACGCCAACCCGAAACAATATCCGCTGTTTTATGCGTAATCATTACGAGGTGTACGTATGTCCACCCTAATCATCATGCCCGAAATGGGCGAAGGCATCATCGAAGGCACGGTAGTGCGCTGGCTGAAAGCCGAAGGTGATTCCGTGCAGCGCGATGAACCCGTGCTGGAAATTGAAACGGATAAAGTGAATGTCGAAGTTCCCGCCGATGCTGATGGCACGCTGCTCAAAATCAACGCGGCGGAAGGCGCGACGCTGCCCGTGGGGTCGGTGCTGGCGATCATCGGGCAGGCGGGCGAAGCCATCCCTGATGATCAGCCTGAGCAGCACGCCCCAACAGCACAGCAGCACAATTCGCAGGCAAGCGCCGCGCCCGTCACTGCATCCGCCAGCGCGACCACATCTGAATCGACGCCCGCGCGCGCGATCGACGGTGTGCGTGTGAGTCCGGTGGTGGCGCGCATGG
>JBGSRB010000449.1:0-7505 GCA_041737735.1 Anaerolineae bacterium
CGGCGATGGTGGGCAATCACGTCGCGGATTTAGTCGAGCGCTACGGGAAAACGGGCGCGACTGTTCCCCAACGCCTGACCGATTACATCGACGGGCGCAAGGGCTATGATTATCGCCACCACGCCGACAAAGACGCCGATCATCTCGATTTCATCAGCGACTCGATCATCGACAGCTTCGGGATTCTCGGCACGGTTGAGCAGCACGTCGAGAAGATCAAAGAGTTGGAGTCGATTGGCGTGACGCAGTTCAACATCTATCTGATGTGCGGCGACGAAGAACGCATCGTTGAGGAATACGGCAAGCACGTGATCCCCGCGTTCGCGTGAGATTGATCAACGGGGCGTCGTGTGTGTGCGACGCCCCACTTACGCATAATGTTTCAACCGCGCTTTATTTCAAGTATACTTATAGTCTCGATTACCATGAGTACTAAGATGCAGGATGATGGTCAAAGTCGAAAAACAAGCCCATTTCAATAAACTGGTTGAGGTCTATAACCAGAGTCGTGGTCGGCGCACCTATGTGCCGATCTCCGAATTGGTGCGCGGCTATCGCATGACATCTTCAGCTTTGAGCGACGAAGTGGTGAGCCAGATCATCACTGAATTGCAATGCGAATATCCGCAGCGCATCAAATTTGATAAAAAGCGTGGCGTTCGTGAGGCTGTGGTGCGTATCACTTCAGCGTAACCGTCCGGTCTAAAGCATAAAACCATATTGGAGATTAAGGAACGCTATGTCTGATGACCAGCTTAAGCGGCAGCTGCGTAATCTGGCTGCCGCGCAAACTCCATTAGGCACGCTGTCTGATCCTGAAGCCAGCGACGCCGATTTCCTTGAAAAGATTACCGTGGGTGATGCGTTCGTCGCCCAGCGTGATGATGCCATCAAGGCAATGCGTGCTTTACCCACCGAACAAGACATTCTCAAGCTCATGTTTGTTGGCACGTTCGGCAGCGGCAAGACCCACATGGCGCTCAGCTTATATCATGCGTTGAAACAAGACGCGGATCAACTAATCGTCACGTTCGATTTCTCAAAATTGAACGGCGATTCGGAAATGTTTCAATACCTGCTGGTCACGGGGCTGCGCTGGCAAGGGCATTATGGCTATCAAAGCGTGTGCCGCGCCTTGTTCGAACGCATTGCCGAACAACTTGGTGTTGATGCCGAACAGCAAGCGGTTAATGTGGTCAAAGCCTCACTATATGGCATTTACGAGCATTTAACCGAAAGCGCCGAAGGGATCACCGGTGTGATCGGTAACGTGTTCAATCGCGGCTTGGGCGATGAGATCAAGGATAGTCTGCGTAATGGCACGCTCAGCGAACTGATCGAGCGCTATCGCAACCAAACTTCACACGAATTTATCGCGTTTATCGAGGCACTGGCTGATCTGGCTGCCAATCCCGATGCCTACAGCGGTAAGTTTGAGGACGTGGTGCGTGAGTTGAGCGCCAACGCACATGGGGGTTTTCAACTGACCGATTATCTGTTCAAGCTGTTCAAATTTGCGGGCTTTGAGCGGCTGCTGATTATGGGTGATGAGTTTGAAGCGTTGAGCGCGTATGGCGATGCGTTTGTTGAACATGTGCTGGCAACCCTGCGCGATTTTCATGACGAATGCGTTGCACAAGCCGCACGGCAAAATTACCCGGCAATCGCGCTAATCTTCTTCTCGACCGATCCGTTTTTGTTGGATACGGTGCAATTTTCGGATTCAGGTTTATGGCGGCGCTGGGAAAATCATATCGTTGAACTGGCTGAACCCGAAGTCGAAGACGTGATTGAGCCGATGGTGGAAATTGCCCAAGAGTCTAATTTTGTGACCCTTGAGGTTGATCTGCCGAAACTCATCAATGCGATTTTGCAGGATCGGGATCGGCTGCGTCAGCAAAGCCGCCCGTATGTGATGAGCAACCTGCTTGCGCGCTTGTTCAGCGAACTGCGCAAATATCAACGTTAAAGTGCCTCAACATAAGCAACGGGGCGTCCATATCTAAGACGCCCCACTGATTAGGCTGCTGCTACGCCCACCGGATCACGCCGGGCAGGAACGGAGTCGTCAAGAACGGATTACGCGGCAGCACGCGCACGGATATCCCGCGTTCGCCGCTGACCGCGCACGCCATTTGCACGCGGAAGGTGTGCGTGCCATCAGCATTCGCGCCGACCAACTCCATCGACTGCACTTCGCCGTTGCTGTCAATCTCGCCGTGTGTGGTCAAACTGCCGTGATACAACTGCACCTGCACATCGTCGGGGCTAAGCTGTCCTAGCTGCACCTGCGCTGTGATCACCACCTGCGCGCCGACGGTCAGGCGGCTACTGTCGGACATTTCGACGCCGCGCACCGCGACCTGACTCCATGCGGCATACAAGCCATCACGCCACGCCGAGAACTGCTTGCCCGTGTTGAGATCGGGCGTGGTCAGTTTCGTCCACAGGTCAAGCGCGGGCATATACATCTTGTCGGTGTACTGCTGCAACATGCGATGTGTGTTGAAGAAGGGTGCAAGCTGCTGCATCGACGCCTTGATCTTCCCCACCCATGCGCGCGGCAGATTATCGCGCGTGCGCTCGTAGAACATCGGCACGATCTCGTGTTCGAGAATGTTATACAGCGCTTCGCTTTCCACCTGATCTTGATGATCGGCTTCGGCTTCGGGATATTCTTCGCCGCGCCCAATCGCCCAACCGACTTCGGACGTATAGCCTTCATCCCACCAGCCATCGAGGATCGAACAGTTCAAGCCGCCGTTGTAGATCACCTTCATGCCGCTGGTGCCGCTGGCTTCTTTGGGGCGGCGCGGATTATTCAGCCACACATCGACGCCCTGCACCATGTAGCGCGCGATCTCCATGTCGTAGTCCTCAAGGAACACGAGCCGATGGCGCAGTTCGGACTGACGCGCGAGATTAGCGATCTGGCGGATGAGTTCCTTGCCGCCTTGATCATGCGGATGCGCCTTGCCCGCGAAAATGATCTGCATCGGGCGATCCGCGTCGAGCAGCAGCCGCTTGAAGCGCTCCAGATCGCGGAATAGCAGCGTGGCGCGCTTGTAGGTGGCGAAGCGACGCGCAAAGCCGATGGTCAGCGCATCGGGATCGAGCGCTTCTTCGGCTTCGTCGATTTCCTGCTGCGGCGCGCCCTTGCGCTGAAGCTGAACGCGCAAGCGCATCCGCGCGAAGGCGATCAGGCGTTCGCGGCGGCGTTCGTGCGTGCGCCATAATTCGGTGTCGGGGATGCTGTCCACATCCGCCCACACCGACGCATCCCATTCTTCGCTGCGCCAGCGCGGGTTGAGATAGCGATCCAGCAGCGTCGCCATTTCGTTGCTCATCCACGTTTGCACATGGATGCCGTTGGTCACCGCGCTGATCGGCACTTCGCTTTCCGGCACGCCGGGGAACATCCACTGCCACAAATTGCGCGAGACCACGCCGTGCAGTTCCGCCACGCCGTTGCTGCGTGAACTCATGTTGAGCGCCAGCACGGGCATCGAGAACAACTCGTAATCGCCCATGTCCTCGCGTCCCAAGCCGATGAACTCGTCACGGGTTAAGCCGAGCGCGCGGTAGTAATCGGTGAAATGCTCATCGATCAGGTCGTAGCCGAAGCGTTCGAGTCCAGCGGGGACGGGCGTATGCGTCGTGAAGATGTTCGACAACGCCAGAATATCGCGCGCCTGATAGAAGTTGACGTCATTCTCGCCCATGAAGATGCGCGCGCGTTCCAGCGCCAGAAACACCGAATGCCCTTCGTTCATGTGGCAAATTTCGGGACGTAGATCGAGCGCTTCGAGCGCGCGAATCCCGCCGATGCCCATCAGAATTTCTTGGCGAATGCGCGTGCGGCGATCACCACCATACAGGCGGTCGGTCAGGTCGCGATCTTCAGCGCGCGTGTTCTGCGCCACATTCGAGTCGAGCAGATACAGCGGCACGCGCCCCACCTGCACGCGCCAGATGCGCGCGTAGAGATCGCGCCCCGGCATCGGCACGGTGATCAAAATCGGGCTGCCGTTCGCATCGCGCATCATGGTGATCGGCAGGTTGGCGTAATCGTTGATCGGATAGCTTTCCTGCTGATAACCGTCGGCGTTCAGGTATTGATGGAAGTAGCCCTCTTGATAGAGCAAGCCCACGCCGATCAACGGGATGCCCAGATCGCTGGCGCTCTTGAGATGATCGCCGCTGAGGACGCCCAAGCCGCCGGAATAATTCTGGAAGCATTCGGTCAAGCCGAATTCGGTCGAGAAATAAGCGATCATGTGCTGGTGGCGCGCGCCGTATTTGTGGTTGAACCACGTATCGGTTGCGCTCATGTAGGCGTCGAAATCGCGGATCACGCCGTTGTAATGCGCCATGAATGCCGGGTCTTGCACCAGCGCATCCAGCCGCCCCTGATCCACCTGACCGAGCAGCATCACCGGATTATGCGAGGTGCTATCCCACAGATCGCGGTCGATGCGGCGAAACAAAGCGATGGTGTCGTGATCCCACGACCAGCGTAAATTGTTGGCTAAATCCATGAGACGAGCGAGCGCGGTTGGCACGTTCGGCACGACATTAATTTTGGCGACTGGTTTCACCATAACGGAGCGACTCCTGATGATCAGATAATGAGCTTGTGATGCGCTAAGCAGCCAGCGCACTGAATCGCGCCAAGCATAGCGCGTTTTGACTGTTTACAACAGCGTGGGCAAGGTGGGGCAACACATTCAATTGCGCGTGGTCAAAAGATAGCAGTTGCATCGCGATCAGACGTATGTCACAATCGAATCAAGGTCGCAGGTAATCGAAATGAAACTGCACAATGGATAAACAACAACTTCTCGAAGAAATTCGCCGCTTGCCGCCGCCTGATCAGCTCGATATTCTGCGCGAATTGAGTGCCAGCATCCTCAAACGCACGCCCCCGACCGGTTTTCTCGCGGTGGAAACACCGCCCGACGATAACGCGGTTCGTGATCTCTATGTTGAGTATTTGATCGAGAAATATGGGCGATGATGCGTGCTTTGATCGATACAAATGTGCTGCTCGATGTTCTATTGGCGCGGGTGCAGTTTGTCCATGAAGCCGAAGCCATCTGGCAAGCGCAGTTAGATCGAGAATTTGAGGGATTTGTCGCTGCGATCAGCATTAGCAACATTTTTTATGTTGCACGTAAGATCATAGGTGTTGAGAAAGCACGCGCTGCTGTTAAGCTCATTCTCGATGATTGGACAGTCACGCCAATTGATCGCCACATCTTACAGGCGGCACTTCAACTTAATACACTTGATTTTGAAGATGCTATCCAAATTACCAGCGCGCAGCATACTGATCTCGATTGTATTGTCACGCGCGATCCGAATGACTTTCACAACTCATCACTGCCAATTTATTCCCCTGCTAAATTTCTCGAATTGCTCAACAAGAATAAATTGATCAATGATGAGTAGGGACGACGGAACGCACACCGTCGCCCCCTGCCTAGCGCTTACAGCACGGGCGCGTTGGGCGCGCGCTTGATGTACTGTCCGCTGCCATTCTGCCCGTGCCACTGATCGCCCTCGACCAGTTTCACGCCGCGTTGGAACACCAGCACGGGAACACCGCGCACTTCCATGCCTTCAAACAGATTGTAATCGGTGTGCATGTGGTGCGTCGCCGCGCTGATCGTCTTGGTTTGTTCTGGATCCCAGATGGCGATGTCGGCATCGCTGCCCACCGCAATCGTGCCTTTGCGCGGATACATGCCGAACACTTTCGCCGGATTGGTGCAGTTGAGTTCGACAAAGCGACTGCGCGAAATTTTGCCGCCGTTGACACCCGCGTGCCACGTGGCGATCATGCGGTCTTCGATGGCGGGCAGTCCGTTGGGGATTTTAGCGAAATTCCCCTTGCCCAATTCTTTCCCCGGACGGCGATAGGACGGGTCTTGGGCTTCAAATGCCGTCCAACTGCCGCTGTTATTCGCCGCCCATTCTTCCCACGGACCCTTGCCACCCTCATACCAGAACGAACAATGATCGGTGCTGATCACTTGCAGCGTGCTATCGCGCACCGCCTGCCACAGCACACCGTGATCGTGCGCGCTGCGGATTGGCGGCGAACACACAAATTTCGCGCCTTCAAAACCGGGCGCGCCTAGATGATCCTCCACCGTGAGGAAGAAATACTGCACGCAGGTTTCGCCCATCACCGGATAGCCCAACGCGCGCCCGCGCCGCAGCGCTTCGATGGCGGGTTCGCAGGTCATATGCACGACATACAACGGACAGCCCGTTAAGCCACTCATGACCACCGCGCGATTCGTCGCTTCGCCTTCGATTTCCGGCGGGCGCGACGCCGCGTGATAAACCGGATCGGTTTTGCCCGCCGCGATCAGTTCGGGCGTCAGCGTGGCTTCCACGTCGCCATTTTCCGCGTGAACCATGACGATCATGCCGTGTTCCGCCGCCACCTGCATCGTCTTGAACAGCGTCGCGTCGTCGATCTGGAACACATTCTTGTACGCCATGAACAGCTTTAAGCTGGTGATGCCCTCAGCGACCATCGACGGGATTTCGTCCATGACATCCGGGCGTAAATCCGTGATCGCCATGTGCCACGCATAATCGATCTGCGCGAGTTCGGCTTTCTTGCGCCATTCCGTGATGCCGTCGTGCAGCGATCCGCCTTTGGGCTGGATCACGAAGTCGATGTGCGTGGTCGTGCCGCCGAACGCCGCCGCTTTATGACCGGTGTTGTAGTCGTCGTTGCTGAAGGTGCCACCAAACGACAGATCGAGATGCGTATGCACATCGATGCCGCCGGGCAGCAGCAGCTTGCCCGTGCAATCAATGACTTCGTGACCGTCGGCGGGCAGGTCACGCCCGATGGTGGTGATGATCTCACCTTCGACCAGCACATCGGCGCGCACTTCTTCGCCTGCTGTGACCACCGTGCCATTTTTGAATAAAATACCCATGATTTTTATGCTCCATTCACCGCGCAAACCGCGCAAAAACCCGCGTAAACACCTGCTCGAAGGCTTGGATGTTACACAGTCATGTGGGTTTTGTCACGTTAGCCGCCATCGCGATCAAACGCGGGCGTGCGGATCACGGTGTACAGGTTCGAGATGCCGAAGAAGCGTCCATCGCGCGCCAAGCCCGCGTTGGGAAAGATGCCGTCATACGGCGGGATGAACGATGCACCTTCGGGCAGTTCGGCGCGCACCTCGTAGCGCCCCGGCGCGACCGCGAAGCGAAATCCTCCGAATTGATCGGTCACCACCGCGCGGATGCGTTCACCCGTGTTGCCGTCGAACAGCGCGACGGTCACGCCCTCAGCAGGCAGATCGATAAAGTTGCCGCGTTCATTGAGAATGCGCGCCATCACCCGCCCGCCGATGCGCGGCGCGGCGTTGCACATCGAATTCACGATGCCGGGCAGGTTGCCCGCCAGCCCGTCAAAGGTGGTGGGGAAGAATGCCAGTGATTCGCGCGAGGCGACGCGGAACAACTCGCGC
>JBGSRB010000352.1:0-3086 GCA_041737735.1 Anaerolineae bacterium
GCGCAATCATCGCGCCCGCCGCCAGTTCGATCATGCCGAACAGCGCCATATAGCCTTCTTCCGCGCCGTGCTGCCGCACCAGAAACAGCGGCGTGATCGGCACGATGCTGAACATCGTCGCGTGCGTCAGCGCTGCGGCAATTGCCAGCTTGCGGAAACGGGGCGAACGAAAGGCGTTCTCGTGCTTCTGCGTTTTAGGCATCACGGGCAGCGGCTTGAGAATGTGAATGTGCGCCAAGTGCCGCCAACTGAGCATGGCGAACAGGAACGCGGCGACGAACATGAGTTGATAATTGAGCGGAAAGGGCATGTTTTCCAGCCACAGACCGAATCCGATTGCGCCCAAGCCGACCGCGATATTGAGCGCCAGCGAACGCCGACTGAGTAAGCGCGACATCACCGAGTCGTCGATCGATTCGCGCATCATCAGCACAAAGTTGATCGACGCGATCCCCTGCGGGATGGCGGGCAGTGACACCGCCAGAATCAAGAACAGCGGTTGATATTGCGGCGGCACGAACGGCGCGAAGGCGGGCAGCAGGAACATAAAGCGCATCCCGACGCCGGGCAGCGCCAACGCACTGACCGAGTCAGGAAACCGATTACGCCACCAACCGCCCAACGACGAACCGATCAGCAGAATCAGCGCGGGCAGCGACGTGATCCAGCCGAGATCGGTGGGCGATGCACCCAAGCGAATGGCATAGACCGACAAAAAGCGCGACGTTGCGGCAAGCGCAACCCCGAACCAGACAATATCCATGACGAGATGCTGAAAATTAGCGCTTTCTGGCGTTTGTTGGCGCTGCATAATGTCCGCTTGGATGTCTCACTTTCGCACACATAAAAACATGAGCCAAGCATAGGCTCACGTTAAGGGTTACGCAATAGCGCCACACATAACCATTTAGCACCAAAAGACACATGAGTGGTGCCATTTGTAATTGCTGAAAAATTCAGGGGCGAATCTGCGATTCAAGAGAAGCATAGCACAGCTTATGCACTTGTCTAGGGGGGTAAATTCCACCGCTCAACCTACGCTGATCGCGCGCGCCCTATTCTCATCTGGTGGACTGGCGCTTATAATACCATTACAAATCGCAGACTCTTGGCAATGAGGCAGTCATGATCAAAGTTTTGTTTGTGTGCATGGGCAATATCTGCCGTTCGCCCATGGCGGAGGCGGTCTTTCGCCAGCAAGTGGAACAGGCAGGTTTAGCCGATCAGATCAGTGTTGATTCAGCCGGAACGAGCGGCTGGCATGTGGGCGAACCCGCGCACAGCGGCACGCTGCGCGAACTGACGCGGCACGGCATCAACCATGACGGGCGCGCGCGTCAAGTGACCTATGACGACTTGCAGCAGTTCGATTATGTGCTGGCGCTGGATCGGCAAAATCTGACGCATCTGCTCAAGTATGCGCGCGGCACAATGGCAGAGGTAGCGCTGTTTTTGAGCTATGCGCGCGCCGCTGGTCAGGTGAACATCGATGAAGTGCCTGATCCGTATTATGACGACACCTTCGAGCGCGCCTATCAGTTGATCGAAACCGGCAGCGCCGCGCTGCTCGATCACATTCGGCAGGCGGAAAGTGTAAGCTGAACGCGGGTGACGCGCACATGAAATGAGAACGCGGCGGACGTTGGGGAACATCCGCCGCGTTCTCAAAGCCAAAGAGGAGAGGAACTACATGTCGTTATTTCTCGCAGCCATTTACAGTATATGCGCGATTGCATTGAGATTGTATTGAGACTTTAGTCCCACTTGCGCCAAAATTCCGGCAAAATTGCCCCTACTGCGACTCGAACGCAGAACCATCTCGTTAGGACCGAGGCGCTCTATCCACTTGAGCTATAGGGGCGGGTTTATGTTGCCTCTATATATGTAGCACAGGGGTGCGGGGCGCGTCAAGCGATTGGTTGTCATGCGAATCGATCAAGCGCGCGCTTGCCCCCACCGCGCCCCCATGTTAGACTCACCTTATCCCCGCTCGTCAGTGCCGCGAGGGTTCACCCATGCCAGAACAAGCGTTATATCTCAAGTGGCGTCCGAACATCTTTGAGGATGTCGTCGGGCAAGACCACATCACCAAAACGTTACGCAGCGCCTTGAAGATGGGGCGTGTGCGTCATGCCTATTTGTTCAGCGGACCCAGAGGCACGGGCAAAACCACGTCCGCGCGCCTGCTGGCGAAAGCGCTCAACTGCACGCACGAGGATATTGATCGCCGCCCGTGCAACCAGTGTCATCACTGCATCGCCATGAATGAGGGGCGCTTTCTCGACCTGATCGAGATCGACGCCGCCACCCATACCGGTGTGGACGATGTGCGCGACCTGCGCGAGAAGATCGCCTACACGCCCGGCGAAGGCAAGTTCAAGGTGTATATCATCGACGAGGTGCATCGCTTCAGCGGCAGCGCGTTTGATGCCCTGCTCAAAACGCTGGAAGAACCGCCGGATCACGCGATTTTCGTGCTGGCGACCACCGAGATCGACAAAGTGCCGCAGACGATCAAAAGTCGCTGCTTGCAATTCGAGTTTCGCCGCTTCACCGTGCGCGAAGTCGCGGATCGGCTGGCGAAAATTTGCGCCGCCGAAGGCTTGACCGCCGAACGCCCCGCGCTGGAAATGATCGCGCGCTATGGCACGGGCAGTATGCGCGACAGCATCAGCCTGTTGGATCAGATCGTGACCGATCCGAGCATCGAGATCACGCTGGAACTGGTCGAGCGCGTGCTAGGCACGGCGTCGAGCGCGTCGGTGCGCGATCTGGTCGATGCGCTGATCGAGGGTGATGCGGGCGCGGGCTTGCGCCTGATCGCGGAAGCAGTCGATAATGGCACGGATGCGCGTCAGTTCGGCACGCAGATCATCGCGCATTTGCGTTCGGTCATGATCGCGCAAACGGCGGGCATCGACATGCTCGAAGTTTCGCCCGAAGAACGCGCGCTGTTCACGGCGCAAGCCGAAACCATGGATCGCGGCGTGCTGCTGCGCGCCATTCGCCAATTCAACGATGCGCTCAACGCGCGCGCGGGCTGGCAGCCGCAGCTCGGCTTGGAATTGGCGCTGATCGAGTCGCTG
>JBGSRB010000400.1:0-2283 GCA_041737735.1 Anaerolineae bacterium
CGATCCGTTGTTCGCGGCGGGTGTGCGCGTCGATCTGATCATGGCGAATCTGCCCTATATCGCGGCGGATGAACTGCCCACACTGGCCGTCAGCCATTACGAGCCGCATCTGGCGCTCGACGGCGGCAGCGATGGACTCGATCTGGTGCGGCGTTTGCTCGATCACGTGGGGGAAGGTGGTGCATGACGGTGCGTTGATCCTGCTGGAGATCGGCGCGGGGCAGGGCGAACGCACCGCCGCTTATGCCCGCGCCGTGTTGCCGCGTGCGCGTGTCGATGTGCTGCTTGATTACGCCGGACATGATCGGATCGTGCGGGTCGCACTATGAATGCATAAAGTGTTAACGCGGACTAAAACCTCAACAAATAAAAACAACCGTTTTGCTTTGCATATAGTACAATGGTCTTATGGGGGGGCTTATTGCGCCCACCTATTTATGTTCAATTCATTTTTTCGGGAGGCATTATGAGCATCTCCCAACTGATCGCGTGGCTGACTGTCACGCTGTCACATTGGAGACGCAGCCTCGCAGCATCGGAATCAGGTCAGGGCTTAGTTGAATACGCGCTGATTCTCGTTTTGGTGGTGCTGGTTGGGTTCATCGTTATCGTGTTTATCGGGCCCTGGGTTGGGAACATCTTCTCTAACGTCATCCATAACATCTGACGTTCCCCCTACGCTCACACGAGATGAAAGACCCTACCGTTGTCGCGGTAGGGTCTTTCGTTTAGTATTGAAGACGTTCAAGCGGCGATGGGCGCATAATGCGCGTGGCGCTTGTCCCTATGCTTATCGGTATCTGGGAGACTTTTGCCCATGTCACAAAGATATGGTTATGTTGGAAGCGGTGGCGGGCGGCGCAGCGGTGGCGCGGCTTGGCAGTGGATCATCATCGGTGGTGTGTTGGGCTTCGGCTGTTCAGTGATCTTGGTGTTGGCGGCGCTGGCGTTCGGCGTGGTCACGGTCGATCCTAATGCGGTCGCTGATTTGCCCACGCAAACGCCGTTCATCATTACCGCGACGCCTGAACCGATCACGCCGACGGTTGCGGTCGCAACGACTGAGCCTGAGCCAGTGATCGCGCCGACCGAGATTCAGCTTGAGATTCAAGCGCCCACCGCCAGCCCCACGATTGACCCGACCTTCACCACGCTGGTTGCAGCAGTCGATCCGCCGCCCGGTGGTGGCTTGGGCGACTTGAACAATGATTTCACTGTGCCGGAAGTGCCTGAGGTGTCGCCTGCCGGTGAGTTTGGCGCTGCGGGCGCGGGTGCGGGGGATTCGCTCTTTGCGCAGTTGCAGTCGGTCATCACGGATACCGTGCGCGTTGAGGGTGGCTCGTTCCAGATGGGAACGACGGCTGCCGAAGTGAGCGCCGCCGTCAATGAATGTCGCGCGGGCTATGGCGGCGAAGCAGGCGCGTGCGAAGTGTCGATGGGTGAAGACTCGTTCCCCGTTCATGCGGTCACGATCAACCCCTTCAACATGGAACTTTACGAAGTCAGCTACGCGCAATATCTCGCCTTCATTAACCTGCTGGGACCCGGCGCGCATCGCAACGGCTGCGATGGTCAGCCGTGTTTGCAAACGCGCACCGAATCGGAAACCAGCAACATCACCTTTGATGGTGCGACCTACAGCGTGTTAACGGGGATCAGCGAATTCCCGATGACCAACGTCACGTGGTTCGGCGCGCAAGCCTACTGTGAAGCCATCGGTCGGCGCTTGCCCACCGAAGCCGAATGGGAACATGCCGCGCGCGGACCCAATGATAATGTTTGGCCCTGGGGCAATGCGTGGGATAGCTCGCGCGCCAGCACCCGCCGCCCCGCCAGCGGCGAACCGGTAAAAGTGCCGGTGTTCGCCTTCCCCGAAGGCGCGAGTCCGTATGGCATTTACAATATGGCGGGCAACGTCGCCGAATGGGTGATCGATTGGTACGATCCGCGCTTCTATGGTCGTCCTGAAGCGACGGCTACCAATCCCACCGGACCTACCGCCGGACAAGAGCGCGTTGTGCGCGGCGGTTCGTGGGACGCGATGCCGTTCTTCTCGCGCACCATCCATCGGCAAAGCCGCCAGCCGAATGATCCGCAGGCATGGATCGGTTTCCGTTGTGTCGAAGATTTGACGACGGGCGTCAATAACCCGAATGATCCGCTCGGGACAGGCACGGGCAGCGGCGCAACTGATCTGGAACTGCCTGAAGTGCCTCTCGCCGCGCCGCCTGCGGGCGCGCCCGAAGATGACAGCGGCGTGCCGACGATTCCGCCACCGCCCGC
>JBGSRB010000411.1:0-14484 GCA_041737735.1 Anaerolineae bacterium
GTATGGCACACGCACCGCGCGGGAACGGCGCGCCGTGCGCGGCGAAGGCGACACAACTGAACTCGCGCCCGAACGAGTCGCGGAACTGCTGCATAACCCGACCAAGCAGGTGAGCGTTGAAGAACTCAAGCGCGATTACACCTACGTGGTGCGCGATCTGCGCAGCATGGGCATGTTGGCAGTGGTGCTGGTGGTGGTGCTGGTCGGGCTGGCGCTGCTGCTGCCGCAGTAAGCCCCGCGCGCTGGTTGGAATGCTTAAACTTTCAACCCTTTAGCGCGCTTCCGACGACCAATCGAATCAGAGACTTTTTCATTTAGAAATTACCATAAGGATCACGCTCATGCCCACCATTGAAGAAATTGAAGCCCGTAATCGTGCGCTGGTGCAGCGCACTTACCACGAAATTCTCATGAATCCGAATGTGGATGATGCGATCCGCGTGTATGACGAGATGTTCGATGAGAATTACAGCGATCACATGCTGTTCGATTATCCGGTGATGGCGCCGACCAAAGCCGCGCTGCGCGAACAAATCCGCATGATGCTGACCGCGTTCTCAGACATGCAAGCCGAGATGCTGCACCTCTACGCCGATCATAACAAGGTGGCGCATTACGCCCGCTTCACGGCGCGTCACACGGGGAATTTCATCGGGATTCCGCCGACGAACAAAGAAGTCACATGGACGGAAGTGCATATGTCGATCGTGACCGATGAAGGTAAGTTCGTCGAACACTGGGGACATATCGACATCGACGCGGTGATGCGTCAGTTGGACGTTAATCCCGCTGATCTAATGCCGCCGCAAGGTTAACGGAACATTTCTCACGGGGGCGATCCATAGATCGCCCCGACGATATAAGCCCACCCCCGATCATTCCCGCACGCTTGCGGTTGATTCCACTGGGCGGCTGTGTTCAAATAAGTGCATTGTTGATCGAGTGCGGCGCTTATGTCACGCAAACACTGCCAACCCCAAACGCATCCGACCGTTGATTGGAACGCCATCCCGTTATTTGCGGCGCTCGACGCCGACGGACTCGCCCGTTTGCAGGCGGCGGCGCATCGCCATTGTTATCAGGCGGGCGCGGCGATCTTCTATGAAGATGAAGCGTGCGCGGGTTTTCACATCGTCGCCGATGGCTTGGTGCGCCTGTATCGCAGCAACACCGAAGGGCGGCTGCACACCCTCAGCCTGCTGCGTCCCCCGTCGATTTTCAACGAAGTGGCGGCGGTCGATGGCGGTGTGAATCCGTTTAATGCTGTCGCTGTGACTTACGCCGAAGTCCTAGTGATCAGCCACGCCCGCATGATGAATCTGCTGGCGGCGGATCGCGCGCTGCTGGCGAACACAGTGCAAGCGCTGGCGCATCTCAACCGTGATTATCTCGAACGGCTGGAAGATATGACCTTTCGCACGATTCCGTCACGGCTGGCGAAATTGTTTCTCCACGAAACCACCTACGGCGATCAGATTGCGGAAACGCCTTCGCAGCTTACGCAGGAAGAAATGGCGTCGATCCTCGGCACGACGCGCGAAGTGGTGGGGCGGGCGCTGCGCGGCTTGCTGAACGCGGGCTTGCTGCGGAAAAAGGGGCGGCTGGTCTACATTGTGGATCGCGCGGGGCTGGTGCATCTGGCGGAAACCAACCTGATGCCTGAGCCGAAAACCGACAAAATTTAACCGCGGTTACACTTTTTCTAACTGCGTGCAAACTCATGCAGAACTCATGGTAAAAATCCAACTTAAGTTCCAGAAATGCGCGCGAACCTGCGGTAAACTTCCTCACAACATCAGGAATAACGCAGTTTGTTGAGGAGTCTCAAACCCATGACCCACATCATCACCAGCTTATGTTTGCGCGACGGCGCGTGTGTGGAAGTTTGTCCGGTCGAGTGCATTGTCCCGGGTCAGCCGGAAGCCGAATGGCCGTGGTACTTTATCGATCCCGATACGTGCATCGACTGCGGCGCGTGCGTGCCGGAATGCCCGTATGAGGCGATCTTCATCGAAGAAGAAGTGCCGAGCGCCTACGAATTAGCCGCCGGACAGCAATACATTCCGTTTGACACCAAAGAAACGCAAACGGCGGAAGGCGGCGAAGTGCTTGACCTGACCGTCGATATCACGCCCAATTACGATTTCTTCCAGAGTGGTCCCGGCTACGAAGCACTCGGTTAAAGCCGCGCTGTTCTGTGTGAAAAGTGTGAAAAACAAAACGCCCACTCTCAGCAGTGGGCGTTTTTTAGTTGGGGATGACAGTCGAAGCTATGCGCCCTAGTGATGAACTGCTGAAGCGCTATCTGGCAAGCTGGCATCTAGCGCACCCGGAACCGTTGGCTTCAACGGCAACGAGCAATGTTTATACGGTGGTCTCAGCGGATGGCGTCCCGGCGGTGCTGAAGCTGCTCACGCCGCTCGGCATCAAGGACGAGCAAAACGGCGCAGTGGCATTACGCTACTTCAATGGTCACGGCGCTGTGCGTCTCATGCGTGCGGATCATCAAGCGCATCTGCTGGAATACGCCGACGGTGAAGCTTTAACCGCGCTGGTGCAGCGTGGTGAGGATGAGCAAGCGACAAGCATCATCGCCGATGTGCTGAATCAGTTACATTCGGTGCAAGCCAGCATTCCGCCAGCGCTTACCCCGCTGGATGTTTGGTTCAGGGCTTTGTTTCGGAAAGCGCAGACCGATCAGCAAAACGGGATCGAGTCCGTGTTCAGACGGGCGGCAGCGGTCGCCGAGCGACTTTTAGCGCAACCGCAGCAGATCCGCGTTTTGCATGGCGACATTCATCATGCGAACATGCGCTATCACGCGGCGCGCGGTTGGCTGGCGTTTGACCCCAAAGGCTTGGTGGGCGAACGCACCTATGACGCGGCTAACACGCTGCTAAATCCCATGGATATGCCTGAACTTGTGGTGCATGAGGGGCGGATTTTACGGACTGCTGAAATTCTGGCAGATCGTATGTCCATCGAGCGGGATCGGTTGTTGGCTTTTGTTTTTGCGTATGCTGGTCTGAGTGCGAGTTGGTCGCTTGCAGATGGTGACAGCAGCGCAGATGCTTTACGGGTCGCGCAGATCGTCGAACCCTACGTAATGCTATGAGGGGTGATGGTAG
The DNA here is from genome assembly GCA_041737735.1 of Anaerolineae bacterium. Taxonomy (GTDB): domain Bacteria; phylum Chloroflexota; class Anaerolineae; order Aggregatilineales; family Phototrophicaceae; genus Flexifilum. The sequence continues at coordinate 3,129 of JBGSRB010000411.1, forward strand.
GGGCAAGCGCTTGGCTCGCCCCACCGACATTCTATGAATCATGATCGCCTGTTATACGGACGCCGTGCGCGCCGCCCGCATTCGGCGCACGATCTCCGGCGCGATCAGCAGCGTGATCAAGCCGTTCAGCACCACGATCACGGTGCTGCCTTCATGCGCCAACACGCCCAACGGCAGCGGCAGATCGATCAAAAAGGTACTGATGATCAACACCGCGATCACGAGCAGCGCAAAGGTGATGTTCTGCCACACCACGCGGCGCGCCTGCTTGCTCAAACCAATGGCAAACGGGATCAAGTCGAGCTTGTCGCCCATCAGCACCAGATCGGCGGTTTCGAGCGCTACGTCCGTTCCCGCCGCGCCCATCGCAATGCCGACTTCGGCGGTTGCCAGCGCGGGCGCGTCGTTGACGCCATCCCCGATCATGGCGACCGCGCCGAATTCAGCTTGCAGCGTTTGCAGCGCCGTGACTTTATCCTGCGGCATGAGATCGGCGTGAACGCGATCAATATCCAACTGGGCGGCAATATTGCCCGCCACGCGCGCGTTATCGCCCGTGAGCATGGCGACTTTGATCCCCAACTTGTGTAGGTCGATGATCATCTGCTTGGCTTCGGCGCGCACCGCGTCCGCCAGCGCGATCACGCCGATGATGCGCGCGTCGCGTTCAACAAACATAAGCGTGTTACCGTCGGCTTCGAGCACTTCCCGCGCGGACGCCAATTCGGGCGGGAGCGTCGCGCCGTCGTCCAGCACGAACGTTGCGCTGCCCACCCGGATCGTGTGATCGTCCATGTGCGCCACTACGCCACGACCGGGCAGCGCCTCAAACTCGCTGATTGCGGCGGGCGTGATCCCGCGCTGCGCCGTGAACGCGGTGATCGCTTTCGCCAACGGATGTTCGCTGCGCGCTTCGGCGGCGGTAGCTATGTTGAGCAGATCGGCTTCGCTCACGCCGGCGGCGGCAATCACGCTGGTGACGATGGGCTTGCCGCTGGTCAGCGTGCCGGTCTTGTCGAAGGCAATCGCTTTGATGCCTGCCAGCGCTTCGAGATACGCGCCGCCCTTGAACAGCACGCCGCGCCGCGCGCCCGACGCAATCGCGGCGATGAATGACGCGGGTGTGCTGATCACCAGCGCGCACGGTGATGCGACGGTCATCAGCACCATCGCGCGATAGAAGTTGCTCTGAAAATCGGTCAGGTTGAGCAGCGGCGGCACGACGATGAACAAGCCGACACCGATCAGGATCAGCGCGGTGTAGACCTGCTCGAAGCGTTCGAGAAAGCGTTCGGTCGGTGCTTTGGCGTCTTGCGCTTCTTCGACCAGTTGAATGATGCGCGCCAGCACGGTATCACGCGCGGGCTGGCGGGCGATCACGTCGAGCGCGCCCTGCTGATTGAGCGTTCCTGCGAACACGGTATCGCCCGGCGCTTTTTCGACGGGCATCGACTCGCCCGTGATCGGCGCTTGATCGACGGTGGAACGTCCGGCGGCGACTTCGCCATCGACCGGAATCCGTTCGCCCGGCTCGATCAGCAGCAGATCGCCGACTTCGATGGCATCCAGCGGCACGGTCACGATTTGATCGCCACGTTTGACGTGCGCCTCCGACGGATACAGCTTCATCAAGCCTTTGATCGCCTGCCGACTGCGCCCGATGGCGTAGTCTTGCAGCACGTTGCTGAGTGAGAACAGGAACAGCAGCAGCGCGCCTTCCGCGGGCTGACCGATCAGCGCCGCGCCCAACGCCGCCAGAATCATGAGCAGATCGACGTTGATCTGTGGCTTCGCGTCGGCGTTGTCGGCAGTCTTGACGATCGTCAGGCTTTCCAGCACGGCGATCAAGCCGAAAGTGCCGCCTGTGATATACGCGATCAAGTACAGCACATTCGGGATCAACGCGGGCGCGTCGGTGCGTTCGAGCAAACCCGCCGCGATCATGCTGATCAGCGTGACGACGACGAAACGCGCTTCCAGCCATTGCTGCGTTAACCAGATCGGCAGCGAGCGCTGTGGGCGCGGCTGCGGTTGATCCAACGGTAGTGTGGTCATGAGATTGCCTTTGCTCAACGGTAAAGGTTAACATTAGTATTACCATAATTTAACTCATGTAAAACTTATTGTCAACAGCGTGGCGTCATGTTATTATGCGCGGTTAATCATATGGTGGTGGCGCACTGTTGCGAAAGATTCATTTGACAAAGCCCTATTTTTCACGTTATGCTTTCACAAAATGAAATTACGCTTTCATACTGTGAAAGTTATTGATGAATCAGCACGCCTCAAACGACGATAAATATGCCATTCAGGTGTTGCAACGGGCTTTGCGCCTGCTGGACGCCCTGCTGAATGCGGGCGCACCGCTGAGTCTTGAGCAGATCAGCCGCGCCGCAGACGTGCCGCAATCGACCGCGTTTCGCATTCTGGCGAATCTGCTGCGGGCGGGCTACATTGTCGAACAGCCCGACGGCTACTGGCTGGGGTTGAAACTGCTCAGTTTGGGTGGTGCGGTCGAAGCACGCCTCGACTTGACGCGCATCGCCACGCCGCACATGCACAGCCTGCGCGACCTCACACGCGAAAATGTCTATCTCGGCGCGCTGACGCATGATCAGCAGGTGTTGTATCTAGGGCGCATCGCCTCACCGCAGGCGGTCGCGGTAGCGCTCAACCAACCGGGATCAATCGCGCCACCCCACTGTACGGCATTGGGTAAAGTGCTGCTGGCATTTCAGCCCGCCAGCCTGATCGAGGCGTGGTTAAGTAGCGCCACCCTCCACCCGCTGACGCCCAACACCATCACCACACCCGCCGCCTTCCGCGCCGAACTCGAACAGGTGCGCGCGCATGGCTGTGCCGCCGACCGCGAAGAATATATGCAAACCATCCGCTGTGTTGCCGCGCCGATCTTCAATGCGCATCATAAGATCGTCGCCGCGATCAGCGTGTCAGGACCCAAAGATCGAATGCCGCACTCGCTGGAAACCAGCACTTTGGCGGCACATCTCATCGATGCAGCGCGGCAGATTTCCGGCGAACTGGGCATGGAAACGCCGCTGATTGCAACCCAAGCTTAAAGATCGCCTGTTGAAAGGAGGGAACGCGCGCTTAACCATTGTGCTAGTGTGATCGGTTCGTTTAGATAGATGACTTTTTGACTTAAATGAGGTGTTCCTATGCGTAAAAATCTGCACAAATTGGGCGTGCTGACGCTCATGCTGGTGGCGCTGCTGCTGACACTTTCGGTCAGCGTGGCACAAGAGATGATGTACAGCGAAGCGCCATCGCTGGCGGCGCGCGTCGAGGCGGGCGAACTTCCTCCCGTCGAAGAACGGCTGCCCCTCAACCCGCTGGTGATCGACGTGGTGAACGAAATCGGCACGTATGGCGGCGCGTGGCGTCGTGGCTTCACGGGTCCCTCGGACTACAACAATTATATTCGTGTGGTTTACGATGCGCTGGTGCGTTACAACGCCACAGGCGACACCATCAGCCCGCATTACGCCGCAGGTTTGGAGTCGAATGAAGACTTCACCGTGTGGACGCTGACGCTGCGCGAAGGCGGCAAGTGGAGCGACGGGATGCCGTTCGTTTCAGGCGACATTCTGTTCTGGTATGAGCATGTCGCGCTCAACGAAGAACTCAACCCGACGCCGCCCGCCTGGATTCGCAACAGCGATGGGTCGGTTGCCAGCATCACCGCGCCCGATGATTACACGGTCGTGTTTGAATATAACAGCACCAACACCGCTTTCCCGCTGGAACTGGCGAACAAAGACGGCGGCGACCGCACGATTGCGCCGTTCCTGCCCGCGCACTATATGCAGCAGTTCCATGAAGCGTTTGCCGATGCCGATGAACTCGCCGCTGCGGTCAGCGCTTCGGGCTTCAACACGTGGAATGAGCTGTTCATCGCGCGCGCATTCCCGCCCGACAATATTGAGCGTCCTTCGCTCGCGGCGTGGATTCCCGTGTCATCGCTGGGCGGCGACACCTTCCGCTTAGCGCGCAACCCGTACTTCATGGGCGTTGACCCGGAAGGCAATCAACTGCCGTACATTGAAGAAGTCGTCATGACCTTCTATGCCGACGCGCAAACGTTGAATCTCGCGGCGATTGCGGGCGAAATTGACCTGCAAAATCGTCACATCGCCACCACTAATTATCCGGTGCTGCTCGAAAACGCAGCGGCGAACGGCTATCGCGTGGTCAACCTGCCGTCGTTCGGCGGCACGATGTTCGTGCAGCTCAACATGACGTTTGAAGACATGCAATACCGCGATCTGTTCAATGTTGATGCGTTCCGTCAAGGCTTGTCGCTGTCGATCGACCGCGACGCGATCAACGAACTGGTGTGGTTGGGTCTGGCGGAAGCGCGTCAAGCTGTGCCGCCGCCGTATCACGCTTTCTACCCCGGTGATGAATACGCTTATGCGTTCACCGAGTTCGATCAGGAACGCGCCAATGCGCTGTTGGATGAAGCTGGTTTGAGCGAGCGCGATGGCGATGGTTTCCGCACGTTTGCGGATGGCAGTCGCTTTGAGATGGTGCTTGAAGGAATGCAGGGCGGCGAAGGCATCGACACGCTCGAACTGGTTCGCAACGACTGGCAAGCGGTCGGCGTGCGCACGACGGTCAACCTGTATGAGCGGTCGCTGTTCTTCGAGCGCAGCAACGCTAATCAGCACATGGCAACCTATTGGCGCATGGATACGTCGGCGTTCCCGTTCAGCGGCAACCCGAAAACGCAACCTTCGCGCGCCAGCGGCATTAGCGACTGGGGTCGCCTGTGGACGATCTGGTATCAGAGCAACGGCGCGCAGGGTGAAGAACCGCCACAATTCATTCAAGACCTCGAAAATCTGCACTTAGCGGGCGCGGTTGCGGGTCGTGAAGAGCAGGTCGAGATCGCGCAGGAAATCTATCGCATCTGGGGTCCGCAGTTGTATCACATCGGCACGGTGGGCATGACGCCCGCGCCGTTCATCGTCAGCGAACGCCTGCGGAACTTCCCCGACGTGTTGGGCAACGACTGGCCCTTACGCACGCCGGGCAACGGTAACCCTGAGCAATATTTCTTCGCAGGGTAAGCAGTATTCGTAACAGCAAATGCTTGTGGGGCGGCGCGCTGTGTGCCGCCCCTGAGTAACAACGACCTTAAATTGGCGAGACACGCACCCAAACAACCATCGTTCGCGGGCTTTGGCGAAAAAATATTCTTGATAAGGGACACGCGCATATGCTGCGATATACGCTGCGACGGCTGGCGCTGCTGCCGTTCTTGCTGCTGCTGTTTTCCGTCATCATCTTCATCATTATTCAAGCGCCGCCGGGCGATTTTCTGTCGTCGTATATCGCGCAGTTGGCGCAAACCGGCTCATCGGTCAGCCAGGAGCAAGCTGAAGCGCTGCGCCAGCAATACGGCTTGAACCGTTCGTTTGTCGAGCAGTATTTCCTGTGGTTGGGCAATGTGCTGCAAGGTGATCTCGGCATTTCGATGGAATATCGCCAGCCCGTCGCTGAACTGATCGCGGTGCGCCTGCCGCCCACGCTGGCGCTGGCGGTGTTCGCGCTGATCTTTACATGGGCGCTGGCAGTGCCGTTGGGGATCATCGGCGCGGTGCGTCAGCACACATGGATCGATTACGTATTCACGATCTTCTCGTATGTGGGTGTGGCAACGCCCAACTTTTTGATCGCGCTGGTGCTGATGTGGTTCTTCTTCGCTAACTTTGGCGTGAATATGAGCGGGCTGAACTCGCCCGAATTTGCCGACGCCCCGTGGGATGCCGCGCGCACGCTCGATTTTCTGGCGCGCCTGCTGATTCCGATGGCGATTCTCGGCTTGGATGGCACGGCGCGTCTGGCACGCATCATGCGCGCGAACTTGCTCGATGAACTGAACAAGCCCTATGTCGAAGCGGCGCGCACACGCGGTTTATCCGAGTGGCGCATCATCATGAAGTATCCCGTGCGGATGGCGCTAAGTCCGTTGATCAGCACGTTGGGTTGGTATCTGCCGCAGTTGTTCAGCGGTAGTCTGATCCTTGCCACGGTGATGAACCTACCGAACATTGGTCCCCTGCTGCTGCGCTCACTGACCAATCAGGATATGTTTTTGGCAGGCAGCATCTTGCTGGTTTACAGCCTGCTGACGATCATCGGCACATTAATTTCTGACATTTTGCTGGCGTGGGTTGATCCCCGCATCCAGCTTGACCGCGCGAGTTAGGCACGAAAGGGAATGGACACATGGCAGATATAACCCAGCTTCCGCCCACCGCGCCCACGCCGCCGGTTAATCTCGCGCCTGATTATGATGAGGCGTATGCCGTCGCGCCCGGCTGGAAGCTCATGTGGTGGCGCTTCACCAAGCATCGGTTGGCGGTGATCTGTTTGATCCTGTTCGCGCCGATCATCATGATCGCGCTGCTGCCGGAATTTTTCGCGGTGGGCGACCCCGAACAAACCTTCACGCGCGACTCGTATATTCCGCCGCCCACGCTGCGCCTGATCGATGAAAATGGCGCGTTTTATCTACACGTCAACCGCTTGGAAGGACAGCGTAACCCGCAAACCCTGCGGATGGAATGGGCGGAAAACACCGAAGCCAAGATCGTGATCGGGTTGTTCCAACGCGGCTTCGAGTATCGCTTGTTGGGCTTCATCCCGACGGATATTCATCTGTTGGGTATCTGGAATGCCGACGAATTCGACAGCGATCAACGCCTGCTGATCATGGGGACGGATCGCTTAGGGCGCGATTTATGGTCGCGCCTGATGTATGGCACGCGCATCTCGCTGAGCATCGGCTTGGTGGGTATGTTGTTCAGCCTGACGTTCGGCGTGTTGTTCGGCGGCATCAGCGGCTATTTCGGCGGCACGATTGACTTGGTGATCCAGCGCATCATCGAACTGTTGCAATCGCTGCCACAGATCCCGTTGTGGTTGGCATTATCCGCCGCGCTGCCGCAAGAGTGGACGAGCCTGCAAATTTACTTTGCGATCTCGGTCATTCTGTCGATCTTTGGCTGGACAACGCTCGGTCGTGAGGTACGCGGGCGCTTCTTGGCGCTGCGCGAAGAAGATTTCGTTGTGGCGGCGCGCTTGGCGGGCGCAAGTCAGATGCGCGTGATCCTACGGCATATGGTTCCGGCGATGACCAGCCACATCATCGCGACGGCATCGTTGGCTGTCCCCGCGATGATTTTGAGCGAAACCGCGCTCAGCTTCTTGGGCTTGGGCTTGCGTCCGCCGGTGATCAGTTGGGGCGTGCTGCTGCAAGAGGGGCAGAATGTGCAATCGGTCGCCTTAGCGCCGTGGGTGCTGACGCCGGGTGTGCTGGTGATCGCCGTCGTGCTGATCCTCAACATTGTGGGCGATGGTCTGCGCGATGCCGCCGACCCGTATAAAAACTAATGATGATGGAATGTTGAAAACTTATGGCTGAACAACCGTTATTGCAAGTGCGCGACCTCAAAACCTATTTCACGGTGCGCGAAGGCGTGGTGCGCGCCGTCGATGGCGTCAGTTTCGATGTGCAGGCGGGGCAAACCGTCGGCATTGTGGGCGAAAGCGGCTGCGGCAAAAGCATCACCATGCGCTCGATTTTGAACATCATTCGCAAGCCGGGCGCGATTGTCAGCGGATCGATCCGGTATCGCCCGCAAAAGGTGAAGCTCAAGACCGATGCCGAAGGCTATGCCGATCTCGCGCGCTTAAAATCGACCGGACGCGACATGCGCTCGGTGCGCGGCAGCGAGATCGCGCTGATTCCGCAAGAGCCGATGGTGTCGTTCAGCGCGCTGCACAGTGTGGGCAACCAGATGATCGAGATGATCCGCCTGCATCAACAGGTCGATCACGCGACGGCGCGCGCCATCGCCATCGAGAAGCTGCGGCAGGTGGGCGTGCCTGCGCCCGAACGCCGCATTGATATGTTCTCGTGGGAATTGAGCGGCGGCTTGCGCCAACGCGCCATGATCGCGCTGTCGCTGTCGTGCGATCCGTCGCTGCTGATCGCGGATGAGCCGACAACGGCGCTCGACGTGACCACGCAGGCGCAAATCCTCAACCTGATGCGCCGTTTGCAAAGCGAACTGGGCATGGCGGTGATCATGATCACGCATGATCTGGGTGTGGTGGCGCAGGTCAGCGATTACGTCGTGGTGATGTATCTCGGTCGTGTGGTCGAACAAGGACCCGTCGAGCAGATTTTCGCTGACCCGAAGCATCCGTATACACAAGCGCTGCTGCGCTCGATCCCGTCGATGCACAGCGTCACGCGCTCGGAACTGCCATCGATTCGCGGCAGCATCCCAATTCCGTTCAACCGTCCGCCGGGCTGCCCGTTCCATAACCGCTGCGATGCGTATATGCCGGGCGTGTGCAATGTTCACGCGCCGGAACTCACACCGGTTCCCGGCACTGATCAGGCGGTTTCGTGCTTTTTGTATGATGAGGTTGAGGTGAGGGCATGAGCGCACAAGCGACGCCGATTCTCGAAGTCAGCGGTTTGAGCAAGCATTACCCGATCACGGAAGGTATCCTCAATCGGCAGGTCGGTTTAGTGCGCGCGGTCGATGATGTCAGCTTTTTCATTGAAGAAGGCGAAACGCTCGGATTGGTCGGGGAGTCGGGCTGCGGCAAAACGACGATTGCGCGCTGCATCATGCGCTGGGTGAAACCGACGGCGGGCGCGATCCGCTATCGCAAGCAGGACGGCGCAACAGTTGATCTCGCCAGCGTGCCGAACCGCGATTTGCGCCCGCTGCGCCGCGAAGTTCAGTTGGTGTTTCAAGACCCGTTCGCGTCGCTGAATCCACGCTTGACCGTGTTCGACATTATTGGCGAGCCGCTGCTGGTGCAGGGCATGAGGAACACCGCCGAACGGCGCGAGCGCGTCGCGGATATGCTGCGCCGCGTCGGGCTGCGCCATGAATACATGCAGCGCTACCCGCACGCTTTCAGCGGCGGCGAACGCCAGCGCATCGGCATTGCGCGCGCGCTGATCCTCAACCCACGCTTGATCGTCGCGGACGAACCCGTGAGCGCGCTCGATGTATCCGTGCAGGCGCAGGTGTTGAATCTGCTCATGAGTTTGCAGGATCAACTTAAGCTGACGTATCTGTTCGTCGCGCACGATCTCAGTGTGGTGCGCCACATCGCCAACCGCGTCGCCGTGATGTATGTCGGCAAAATGGTGGAAGTCGCGCCGACGCACAAACTGTACAGCGCGCCTAAGCATCCGTATACGTCGGCGCTGCTCAATGCCGTTCCCGTGCCAAACCCGAAGGCGCGCAGCGCGATGATCGAACTTAAGGGTGAGGTGGCGAATCCGGCGAACCCGCCGAGCGGCTGTTATTTTCACCCGCGCTGTCCGCATGTGATCGACCGTTGTAAAACTGACGCGCCCGCGCTTGAAGAAATCGAAGCAGGGCATTTCGTGCGCTGCCATCGCGCGCGCGAACTCAATCTGCCGGGCATCGACGCGGTGATCCCGCTGGCGGCGGTGGGGGGTTAAGCAAAATGCTGACCCCACCCCCCGACCCCCTCCCCGAATTCGGAGAGGGGGAGAAAAGTAGTCCTCATTGGATGCGTGGTATGCGTCTTAGTTTTACCAGCTCAACACACAGAAAGCGTCAATCACCATCATGACCATCAGCAAGGCACAACTCAAGGCGTGGCTGAAGCAAGCCGCGCCACCCGCTGATCTGCGCGCGCAGATCGTCAGCGCGCCCGCCACGCCCAAAATTCTGGAGATGGTGCGCGCGGGTGTTCCCGCTGTACGTGGCTTTCCGCCGCTGACCTACACGCTCTATCGTGAGTTTGAACACAACGGCGAACGCGACAGTTATCAAACGCCCTATTTTCAGCGGCGCGCGATGCTCACCCGCGCGGTGTTCGAGTTCATGCTGGGCGACGAGTCGATGCGTGACGCGATCCATGATGCGCTGTGGGCGATCTGCGAAGAAACATCATGGGTGCTGCCCGCGCATGAAGAACAGGGACCCAACTACTGGGACATCGATCCGCCGATTGCGCGCACCGATCCGTTGGGCGCGCATACCATGCTCACCCGTGAGCCGGACAGCATCGACTTGTTCGCCGCCGAAACGGGCGCGCAACTTGCCGAAGTGATTTATCTGGTGGGCGACGATCTCGCGCCGGAGGTGCGCGAACGGGTGATCCGCGAAGTGCGGCGGCACATCTTCCAGCCGTATCTCGCTTACGGGCGGAATCATTGGTGGTTCAAGGGCGCGCTCAACTGGAACGGCGTCTGCAACGGATCGATTGCGCTGGCGTTCCTGCGCTTAGAGCGCGACTTGGAAACGTTGAGCGAAGCGTTAGCGCTGGCGCTCGAAGGCTTCGAGGCGTACATCGCCACCGGATTTGAAGCGGACGGCGGCAGCATCGAAGGCGTCGGTTACTGGAATTATGGCTTGCTCTATTTCGTCACGGTGGCGGAACTGCTGCACGAATTGACGAACGGTGAGCTTGATCTGCTGGCGGGCGAACGGATGCGCCAGATCGCGTATTATCCGGTGGGCATGGTGATGACGCCGCCGCTGTACCTGAATTATGGCGATTCGACTGAAAACACGGGCATCGCGCCCGGCATCGTGCAGCGCTTGGCGGAACGCACGAATGTCCCCGAATTGCGTGAACTGGTGATTGATGCGCTCGACACACACAGCGCGCCCGTCGCCAAGCTGCCGATCATCTTCCGCAACTGCGTGTGGTGGGATGGTTCAGTCACGCCGACACCGCCCGCCCGCGATTACTTTCTGCCCGACTGCCGCGTAGTCAAGTTTGTGGGAACAACGCCGCAGGGCGCGTCCGTCGTCGTCGGCTTGACCGCCGGACACAACGACGGACACCACAGCCATACCGACATCGCCAGCTTCATCTATCACCTGAACGGCATCAGCCTGATCCCCGACAGCGCGCGCGGCAAATACAGCAAGATGTACTTCCGCCAAACGCGCTATGCCAACATTTTCAACAACAGCTATACGCACAACGTGCCGCGCATTGCTGGTCAGTTGCAGATGGCAGGACCTGAGTTCGGCGGATCGCAGCAGTATTACGGCACAATCCGCGAACACGAAGTCAGCGCCGCGATCAAGCGCGTGGTGGTCGATTTTCACACCGCATACGCCATCCCCACGCTGACGCAGGCAACGCGCATGCTCACGCTTGATCCGCACAGCGGCGTGCTGTCGCTCGAAGATGCGTTCGCGTTCGCTGGCGATCCGCTGCCCGTCGAAGAAGCCTTCGTCACATGGGACGATGTGAGCATCGACGGCGACAGCGCGTTGATCCGCAGCCCGCAAGCCGCGATCCGGTTGCA
>JBGSRB010000414.1:0-21964 GCA_041737735.1 Anaerolineae bacterium
GTACAGCCGCAGCCAGATGACCGTCAGCAGCAGGTGGTCGCGCATGTCCAACTCAAATGGATGTCCAGCACCCAGCGCCCGCTGGCGCTGAGGTCGGTTCAGGCGCTGTTCTTCAGTCTCCCTATACAAAGGCAGCACATCGTCCACCAGATCATCGAACAACGCGACTGTCAGACCGGTGCATTTCTGGAACACATGTGGATGTTGGCTGAGGTAATCGTAGCGCATTATCATACCCAATAGTTTACAGCTATCTCACCCTATTGTGAAGGTTAACCACTGACTACCAGCAGCGGCGCCGCCAGCACCGACTTGCATAATCGCGCTTTGGAACACCAACACTGTCTCTTAGACTCGGCTGCTTTCAGCGCTCATTATGCCTTCATGTTTGCGCTGCTGGCGGATCGCTGTGCTGATCTGCGTCCGTCGGCGGATTTCTAGAAAGTTACGGTGCAGGCGTGGGTAGGCGATAACCGCCGCGCTGGATGCCGCGTACGATCAAGGTGCCGTCACTCAAGTCGAACTCAGTGACGATAATGCCGCGCACTAGTGAGCCTAGCATGTTGTTGACTATGGTTTCCGCCTGTTGGCGCTCAGCAGTGTTGGAGCGTGCTGCTCCATCTAATAGGAGCGATCGCACCCGTAGATACAAGGTCTCGGCGGCGATCTCAAGCGTGCTATGAATGGTTAAGCGATTACCCGTTGTCAACACTACATTGACCGTCACTTCTTCTTGTGTGAAAGATATCGTGAAGCTGTTAATGCCCGCTATCGGTGTTGAGATCAGATTGGCGATAGTGCGGTCGTCAAAGATCAATTCCACCGCTGTGTTGATCGGTGTTGCCGTAACGATCAGGGGCAAGGGAATTGGTGTTCGCGCTGGGTCAAAGATCCCCTGTGGATCAGAGCTAAGGGTAGGCGCAGGGGAGTCAAGCGGTGTGGCGTTTAAGATCGTCGCCAGCGGTATCGGTGTGCGTTCAGGGGTCAGATCTGCGTGTGGCAGCCGGCAAGCCAAGCGGTGTGGCGCTTAAAATCGTCGCCAGCGGAATTGGTGTGTGTTCAGGGTCAGATCTGCGTGTGGCAGCCGGCGAGCCAAGTGGTGTCGCGCTTAAGATCGTCGCTAGCGGGATCGGCGTGCGTTCAGGGTCAGATGTGCGTGTGGCAGCAGGTGAGCCAAGCGGTGTCGCGCTTAAGATCGTTGCCAGTGGGATCGGCGTGCGTTCAGGATCAGATGTGTTTGTAAGGGCGGGTATAGTTAGCAAGGTCGGGGTTAAAACCGCAGCAGCCAAGGTATTGGCTGCTGCGGTCACACTTGGCGTAGGACTGGGGCGCGGGGTCACGCGCAGAACGGGCGCTGTAACACAGCCGCTCAACAGAATTCCCAAGCTAACAGCAAGCAACCAACTTGTCCGCCTCAATAGGCATGATCTCAAGTGCATTCGGGATCACTCAATGGACACAACCAGCGGAATTCACGACTTGATTCTGCCGCCCAACCCACCAATCCACCGGGGTGGCGTGACCGCCAATACCACTGTTCTGCATAGCAGACGGGACCTTCGAGCAGTTGTAAGCGTGTGTTGTCGTAAGCCAGTGCCACCGTAACCATACGATCCGCAGCATAGTCTTGTAACAACCGCAGCGCGCCTTGACTGTTGAAGTCCACCACTGCGGTGTCACCAACGACGAACAAGGTCTGTCGCCCACCGCATGTTTGTCCGCTTAGAGGGGCTTGCGTCACTTGGGTGACGCTGCTTGTGTTGACTGTTGTGCTGGGTGCCGCAGATTGACCCGCCATCACGAGGGTCAGGCTTAATGTAAAGGCGCCCCCTCCGCGATTACCAAACGAGCGCGCGCGTAGGGTGTGTGTGCCACTGCTGTTGAGACGCTGAGAACGAATCATCGAGTTCAAACCCGATCCCCCGTCGTCGTCATCGGCGATCATCTGTCCACTGGTGCCGTAGAGTTCGAGATACGCATCGAAATCACTGCTGTTCAAGGTGATCGTCACTGTGTCACCCGCATTGGCACTGAAGGTGTAATCGGCGCTGCCGCCAACGCCGATAAATCCATTGACCGTTTCACCATAACTGATGGTGGTTTGCTGGGGTGCGCTTGCCCGAGTACCCTCCAGTGTCAGCGTGAAAGCACCGCTACTACGATTGTTAAACGAACGTGCGCGAATAGTGTGGACGCCGTTGCTGTTGAGACGGAACGCACGAATCAACGAATTTAAGCCTGAGCCGCCATCGTCGTCCTGCGCGATCATTTGTCCGCCAGGTCCATAGAGTTCTAAGAAGGCGTCAAAGTCGCGGCTATTCAGCGCGATAGTCACTATATCGCCCGTGCTGCCCGTAAAGGTGTACTCAGCGTTACCGCCCGCACGGATCGAGCCATTGATGCTGTCGCCATAACGCATATCAGCCGTATCTAAAGGCGTGGCGGCGCCACTATCACTGCCACCCCCTTGGGTGGTGAAATCGGAGGACAGCGCAACCGTTAGGCTGTAAGCGCCTGTAGCGCTAGAGTCGTAACTGCGCGCCCAAACTGTATAAGTGCCGGTTTGCGGCACGCGGAAGAAATCGATCTGCGCGTTGGTGCCAACCCCGCCATCATCATTCACTTGGAGGAGTTCGCCATCTGGTGCATATAAACTCAGCAAGGCGTCGAAATCATCGCTGGACATAGCAATGGTCAGAATGACACTTTCTTGGGCGGTGAATGTCCATAGGTCACCTTCGGCGCTGGCGATTTGGGCGGTTGAGGGTTGTCCCAAGGTCAGCGCTGCTTGTTGGCGGGTGCGTGCATTGCCCACTGCGCCACCGCTTTGCAGTTCTAGTTCATACGCACCCACAGCATTGGCGCTATAACTGCGCGCAATGATGCGGTAAGTGCCGCTATCGCGCAGACGCACGCCGCCAATCTGAGCATTTAAGCCTACGCCAGTATCGTCGTCGCGCACTAAAACGCGCCCTTCGGGGGTGTAAAGTTCGAGCAACGCATCGAAGTTGTCGGTGTTTAGGCGAATGCTAACCAGATCGCCGGCGTTAGCATTAAATGTCCACACATCGAAACTGCCTGCCGTCAGGCTGCCGCTGACAGTTTGTCCAATTGTGATGGGTTGGGCGGGCGCAGTCATTTCCGCCGATCCTTGATTCGGCGCCGGTGTGGCTGCGGTGAACACTTCCGGTTCGGTTTCAGTTTCGGGAATGATCACCACGGTTGGTTCATTGGGTGCCATTTCCAATAAGGGGCGTTCATATTCGTCATCATCCCCATCATCCAACGGGATGATGGTCGGCGTTGGGGCTTCGAGTGTCATCACGAAGGTCGGTTCGTTAGGTGCCATCTCCAGCAATGGGCGTTCATCTTCATCATCGTCAAAAAGGGGATCGCGTTCGACTGCGGATGAAGTATCACTCGTGACGAGCAATTGATACTCGCCCGAACGCTGCGCCACTGCGCCTGAACTTAACACCGTTAACACGAGCCAAGCTTCATCGTTCAACCTCAGGGTTGTCGTCTGTTGGGTAGTACTGAGATCGTAACTGTAGGTTTCACTGAGCGTTGCCCCATCGATTAGATTAACGCTCAATGACGGGGGATAAGCGCCTGATGTGCGGGCGAGAGTGATCGTGACCGTAACTTCCGCGGGAATCAAGACAACGTATTCGGCTTGGCGCGTGGATGTGTCGATGCTGCCTGTGATTGGCACTCCGAATTGTAAGCGCTGGTCTGCACGATAACCATCGGGCAGTTCAGGTAGCGCCTGCGCCCAGCCGATGATTACGCCAATCACGAGCAGACTGCAACTTATTCCCAAGAGAGTCAAGTGCTTCAAGTGGTGTCTATTCAAAAGATTGCTCATTCTGATAGCTGCAGCGCACAAAGCAAAATACTGTTAGTCGATTGAAGCGACGCAGGAAGTGCTAGGTTGGGTTGACAATTCATCCTATCACCCTCAAATCTTCCCTTCGAGCAGGGAGAAATGGGCAAGAACCACCAAATATCAACCGAAGTCAGCGGTCGTTTGAACGACAGGCTGGTTAATTGGATCAAGCTTAGTATACAAAGGTTTCTATTTTTATGGATAAAGATTTTGATTACAGAAATTTTAAGCTATAAACATTAATTGGCAATGGAATTTTTTTGTGTTACGCTGTTTTTGAGTTATACGAGCAGCCAAGACATTTCACGATCATTTTGATTCGGCACAAAGCGAAGCTGCGCGGGCATCTAGAACTGCGCGGCGTGGCGGTGATGTGCCAACCCAGATTTTGAGGAGAAGATTCATGCGTTGGAAAGGTTTAATGATGGCGGTGGCGCTGCTGCTGTTGGGCAGTGTTTTCGCTGCGCCGCAGTTGAGCGCACACGCACAAAGCCGCGCGACTGACTTGGATACGAGTAACTGTGTTTATGATGGCGATCGAGCGCCGCGCTTATTCGGTGGTGCGCGCGCCGCTTCATTGGTGACGAGCGCCACTCCTTTGTTATCACAGCCTCCATTAAGTGACGACACCCGTCCGCTGACGGTCATTGATTTGCCTGCTGGCGCAGCGGTGATCGTCACTGACTTGGACGAGCAAAGTCGATCCTATTTTCGGGTCATTTGGCCGTGTGATGGGCAAAATTTTACGGGTTGGGTGCGTGCGGATGATGTGCGTCGTCAGCGCAACCGCGTCAACGCTCGCTTTGCGCCACCCGGCTGCGCGCGTCCTGTCGATTGGGTGAACCTGATCAACGATTCGTGGATCAGCTCCATCACAGGCGATATTGCGGTGGTGGTCGATTTGTACCGAAATCAGGGTGGCACCCAATATCCGCGTTCGTTTTATTACCTCACCGTCAATGGTCAGCAGCGCCGTGACCGCGACCGCCCCATTCAAACGACGGGACCTTTCTTGATCACCGGTGTGGTGATGGGGTTAAACGTGCGTGCTGGTCAAGCCATTGGCTTTGAAGTGACTCCACCTGCACGTGAACCGGTTAATTTCTTCGGCATCATTTATCAAGTGCCGGAAGGCTGTCAGTTCGTCGAGTAAGCACGCAGGTTGATTGTGGCGAAGGCAAAACGCGAATACACACTGAAGGGGATGCAACAATTATGCTGAATCGAGTGTTTCTCATTGCCGCGTTGCTAGGAATCATCGCGCTGAGTGCGTGTTCAGGTCCACGTGAATTTATCGTGGTTGATCAGCGGGAAACCTTGGGACAAGTGTTTGTGGAACAAACGGGCAATATCGGCAACAGCAGTGATGCTGATCTTTCGCAAGATGTTGCTGTGCGGCGGGAATTTCGTCATCGCATCGATTTGCGTCTCAACCAGAATTCCAATCTAGATCGGCGCGCGGTTGAAGATCGCATTTTATCGTTATATGACCTGCCCAGTGCATCGGGCGAGAAGGTATGTATTGTGCTGGCGGATGTGCCGCCGCGCACCACCTATCAGTATGAAATTGAATGGACGCAGGTCGTGCGCGAAGGCAATGTTGAAGAAGGGAATACGCCGGGTGGCAACCTGCTTGGCACCTACACAATTGTGATCGATTTGCAGTGCCAAACCGTGGGCGTGGTGCAGGTTAGCTAAACGCTGACGACAGCGTGTTTGGATTGTGTGGAGCGCGAGACAAACCGCCCCATTCTATTTCTGACATGATTTTCAGGGGGAACACCTCTTCCCCCTGAGCTAGTACTTTGACCTGTGCTTTACCCGAATGTCACAGTTAAGGAAGGCAAATGCAAAGCACATCATTTGCACCAATTGCGGTGCGTGTGGAATCGCTTTGGGTGGTAAAACGCGGCGGGTTGTTCGGTAGCCCGAAATCTATTTTGCAGGATGTCAGCTTTGAAGTGCAACCCGGTGCTTTTATCGCTGTGATTGGCCCCAACGGTGCGGGCAAAACGACGATGATCAAAGCTATGACGGGTGAACGTCCCGCGCATGGCGAGATCATGCTTTCGCTTGACCCGGCTGCCGGTTATGAAAGTTTCTACGATAACCCTGAATATTGGCTGCGGCAGATTGGCTATGTGCCAGTCGATAACATTTTGCACGACGAATTGACGGTGCAGCAAGCATTGATGCACGTGGGGCGGCTGCGCTTACCCGATGTTTCCGATGCCGAGATCGAACGGCGCATGAGAGATAAGCTCGAAGACTTGGGGTTTGACCGCGAAGATTCGCGACTTGGGCGGTTGGTCAAAAGTTTGAGCAGCGGCGAGCGCAAACGCGCGAACATCGCCGCCGAACTGCTGACCGAACCAGCCATGCTGCTTTTGGATGAACCCACCAGTAACCTTGATCCCAACGCTGAACGCGATTTGATGGATAGTTTACGCAAATTGGCGGGGGGCAATAATCAGGGTAACGGACCGACCATTGTATTGATCACCCACACTTTAGCGACCTTAGATCGCTGTGATCAGGTGGTGTTCATCACCAATTCGCGCCTCACACAAGATGGCGCGCCGGATGAAGTGTTCAACAATTTAGAGGAAGAAGCGGGCAAGGTTGTGGGTCAAGAGGGACTGTCCACATCCAGCAGTCAATTTGAACATTGGGCGGTCGTTTTCGATGTGTTCAAAACCGATGAAAGTGTCGCCAAGCGCGATACGCCAGCGCCTAAACCTCAACTGCGTCCAACCGCCCCACAGCGACCACTGCCTTCCGATTCATTTTGGCGGCAGTTCCGCATTTTGAGCAACCGTTACTTCATTTTACGGTTTAACGACTTGGGCGGCATCGGCGTGATGCTGTTTTCGGGATTTATCGCTGGCTTTTTGTTGCTAATCACACCGCCTGAAATCTTTCTGGAAACGCAGGATGCTTCGGCAGCACGGCAAACCGTGGTGTTGTACATCATTCTCGCGGTGATCATCGGTGCCTTTAACAGCCACCGCGAGATCAGCAAAGAGTTTCGCATTTATATTCACGAGCGAGCTAAAGGGCTAAGCGCATCAGCCTATGTGCTTTCCAAGGTGGTGTGGCTGTCGGTCGTGTTGGGTGTGTTGAGTACGCTGGTGATCCTCGCGCTGACGGGTATGCCCATTGCGCGCTGGTTGGCGTTGATTGCTGGGCTGGTGCTGTTGGCGTTGGGCGTTTACACCGCATTTGTGCCGCTGGGCAATAACCCACCTTTAAATCCGCGTGATCGCACACGACGCTTGATCTCGCTGGGGATTGTGGTGCTGCCGCTGATCCTTGCCTTTTTCGTGCAGTTGCAAAATAAGGTTTTGCCCAATTTCCCGCTTGATACTGTGAGTGTGGAAATTGTGCTGATCATTACGCTGATGTTGACCAGCATCGCCGCGTTGATATTGGGGCTACTTGTATCCGCCGTGGTGGGCGCCAATAATGATCGCGCCACCCAGTTTGCCATCGCGGTGATCATCATTAATGTGGTGCTGGCGTTCTCGGTGCTGGTGGTCGCAAGCCCTGAGTTTCAAAGCCTGTTCAACACGCTCGAACCCTTTGCAGTCAGTTATTGGGGTTATAGTGGCTTTTCTTCAAGCCTTAGCATCTATTGTTGGGCTGGGCAGGCGCGCTTTGAAAACTTCAACAGCGCTGGACATATCTTCGCCACATGGTTGCTGTTGGCAACCCACATTATCGCCGCACTAGGCTTAGCGGTGCTGGCGCTGCGCTTCCAAGAAACATGGACAACGCGACGCCGAGTGTTGCAATCGCTGTTGCTGCGCGAACGTCAAACCTATGCGTTTGCCTTGGTGGTGGTGGTGCTGCTCAGTTGGGCGACGTTCCTCAACCAACAGTCGCAGAATTACTTCGACTTGACCTATTTTGATCGCTTATTCGGCGCGCGGCGTTACGCCAAGATTCAAACTATCGACAACATATCATCCACGCAATTGTGGGTCGGTGTGCTGAGCGAATCGCCTTGCGGTGTGCGTCCGGTTAATGATGATCGCGCGCAGCACGATGAGACTCTCTTGGTGTTCAATGTTTCACCTGAATCTTAACCGCCAGCTTGAGCGCACAAGGAGCGCATCATGAACGCGAGACAACGTAACCCTCTGGCAGGTGTGATTGCGATTGTGCTATTGCTGATCGCCGTGCTGCTACCCTGGATTATCGCTTCAACGGCGGCGCCTTTGCAGCCGCCCGAATTAGCGGAAACTGTGACCGCTTACTTTCCCACTGAATTTGCCTATTTAACGCAAGATGCACTGCTTGAGTTTTCGGCAACTTCCGTGATGTCAACCCTGCCGCCAGAATTCGAAGATGAAAATGGAGATGAAGATGCTAGTGCTGGCACATTTTTGTTGGTCAGCGCACCCGCGCAGGTCGATAGCAACAGCTTAACTGTGACGGCATTGGCACAAACGATTGAAGCGCTCGAGGGCGGTGTGGCGCCCCTAGAACTAACGATGACAGCGCAAATGGCGACCATTGCGGCGCTGCAAAACCCTGACGTCTCCCCGTCCAGTGGGCTGATTGTGGCTGACGATGATGCGCCGCTGACCGGCACTGCCACAGCGCCGATCAATTTGTATACCTGCCCATCCGATAGCGCACAACAGACCGAGACGCTAACCGTCGGGGCAGTATTCCCCATTTACGGTTATTCAATTGATTTCATGTCAGATGATGAAGCCGTCTATTTCTTGATCGCGCATCACAGTGTCACGGATCAGCGCTGGGTCAAATTCGATGAGCGCAGCATCACCCTTAGCGCCGATTACACCACGGTGTTTGATCGGGGCTTGGCATGTGGCAGTGCGCCGAGCATTGGTGGCACCCGCTTGGAAATTACGCCGCCCATCATTGCCACCGCCACCGACCTGCCGCCTGTTCTCGAAACCTTGATAGTGACCGAAGCCGACGCCCAAGCGCAGCTCACGCGCGATGTGCCGGAATTGCGTGAGCCGACCATCGACATTACGTCGGATAACATCGTGATCACGGGCATTATCGACCTACAATTGCCTTTGGGTGCGCGTTTAGCCGGCGATGTCACGATCATCGGCGCCTTAGTGCAAGACGGAACTGCGCTACGTTTCGAGGTCGAGTCGGTGGTGGCAGCCGGTCGTGATGTGACCAACGATGAAGAAGGACAGCAAGTAGAAAATGCGGTGAATCAATGGTTAGTGCAATTGCTGATCGCGCGTGATGTGATCAGTTTTACGCAGACGGATGACACACTGACGGTGGGAACACTCCGTTATTTCAGCGCGCGTCCCACCTTAAACGCATCTGATGTGCCTACAATAACGCCGCAAGTCGGTACCGTCGTTCCGACTCGACCATTGACGGTTGTCACAGCAACACCGATCAATACCACTGCCACACCGCTGCCGATTCGTAACGCGACCGCTACACCTGAAGGCACGCCCGCCGCTGTTCGGGCTGATACTCCACGTGTGACCGCAGCGCAAGCCACCAACAGCGCGCAACAGGGGTTAAGTCTTTTAGGCAGCCCCAATATCAGTTTTGACAACGGGCAAATTCGCATTAACGCGAGTTCCTTAACGCAGGGTTTGGGCGGGGTGTTAGGCGGCGCCTTAGGGGGCGGCGGAGCAGTCGAAATTGTCGGCTCGCTCATCAACAATGGCGGGCGGTTGGCGCTGGACAATCCGCAACTGGTCATCGGCGGTGCGAGGTTGGATATTGGTGGCATTCCGGGCTTGGAGCAGGCGATCAACCAATGGTTGGGCGGTTTGGTGCCAGACGTTGGCATGGGCATTCCACTGGCTGAAGATGGTGTCTTAACCATCTTAGGTGGGTGAGACAAGTGAGGTCAAATGATGGTTAAACGCCTGAGTATCGTCGTGATGAGCTGCATCTTACTCAGTGTAATTGTTCTGAGTGCTTGGGGACAAGGTAAACCCAAAACCGCTAACGATGCCGAGATCGTGTTTTCAGAACTGCGTGATGGCAACCGAGATATTTACATCATCAACCCGGATGGGACTAACGAGCGTCGCTTGACTACACACGATGCCGAAGATCGCCAGCCTGTGTGGTCGCCGGATCGCCTGTCGATCTTGTTTTCGTCCAATCGTCCCAACCCGAATGCAGCCGCGGATTCGCCCGGTGCGCGCGGCGATAACTTTGGGATTTGGGTGATGGACGCCGACGGCGGCAATCAACGCCCAGTTTTGGCGGATGGCGAATATTATGAATTTGCCAGTTGGTCGCCCGATGGCGCTCAGATCATTTATGCAACATCGCGGCATGGCACTCTCGATCTCTATGTCTATAACCTCAGCACGCAACAGGCGCAGCGCCTAACACAGGATGCCGGTGACGAAACTGAGCCGGCTTGGTCACCCGATGGCGCTTCGATTGCCTATACTTGGCGAACGGATGACGGCAGCAGCATTGCCCTCTATGACACCCGTGCCGGGCAAACCCGCCGCCTCTATGGGTTGCCCGGCAGTGAAATCATATCGCCAGCGTGGTCAACGGACAGCACGCGCTTAGCATTTGTATCACAATTGTTCGATGAAGGCGGGTTTTACTCCGAGATCAATATTTTCACAGTTGCCGAAGCTGGCGAACCCGATGCTGTCACGGTGATCAATGGGCAGTTTGCCAACTCGATCAGTTGGTCGCCGGATGATACTAGTTTGGCTTATGGTTTGTTTCAACCGCGCGGTGCGGTGCGCTCGATCCAATTGGTGAATGTGGACGGGCAAAACTTACGGCAGTTGCCAACCGATGCGGGCGACGAACCCAATTGGTCGCTGCCCCAAGGAGCGCGTGTGCTGGCGGTGCAAGTGGGGGAAAGTGGTGGGCAAGGCGCTGCACCAACACGCCCAGCCACGCAAACTGTGCAGTGTCCAGGCACCCAGCCATCGCGGCTTGTGGTGGGCGACACCGCCCGTGTGACGCTCGATGGTGATTCTAATCGATTTCGGGCTGGACCCGGTACCAACCGCAACCAGATCGGCACGATTCCACGGGGTGGCGTCTTTGAAGTCATTGGCGGACCTGAATGCGCCAACGGTTATGCGTGGTATCAAGTGCGCTACAACGGACGGGATGGCTGGACGGCGGAAGGCGATAGCCGCACCTATTGGACGGAACGCTATACTGGCACCGCCCAAGCGGGAGGTGGCGGCAGCAGCGGCGGTTCCACTGGCGGACGCTTGCTGACGGGTGGACGGGGCTTGACCAATGGCGCTGCTCTAAATGCTGGCGAATTTCAGGTCGAGTATTATTGTAATCGGCAGGGTTATGGCATCAGCAATGACAACACCAATTGGTATTGCACCAGTGGTTCGCGGCGGGTGCAAACTTTGGGTCAAGCGGATTTCAACCGCATCTGTCGTGAGACGTATAGTAACGCCAGTGCCTATGCCGTGCGCGACGGCAATAATCGTGTAGCTGCGTATAACTGGCGCTGCTACGGCTAACAAATAATGTCATCGTGGGCAGGAACAAAAGCCGTTTCTGTCCACTCATCCCTAAAGCCTGCTGCGTGAAAGGCTCTTCCACATTATGCAATCGATCTTACGTACCTTAGGCTTATTGCTGCTGGTTGTAGTTGCACCTTTGCAGGCGCAAACTGAATTCATGTTGATGGTCGAAAATCGATCATTGTTCACCATCTGCGGGGTTTATGCTGTACCTGTCGGTCAAACCGACGCACCGAATCTCATGACAGCGGGTGATCGCTTGATACTGGGTGAAACGCGCACATTTACGTTACCAACCGGTCACTACACGCTGTCTTTAACAACGTGTTTTGGCTATACACAAAGCATCCAGCTTGATCTCACGCGTGGACCTGTCGCGCTTAGCACTGAATTTCTTTCGGGCGATCCGCAGACGGATATGCTATTGCAGTTGATGCGCGGGTTCGCTGAAGCGGAAGCGGATGGCGGAGCAGCATTGGTGCGCTTGCTTGACGATATGCTGGCGGAAACAATGGGGATTGAAGGTGAACGGGGTGAGATTTTCTCTTCCTTGTTTGGTGCTAGCTCGATCTTTGACTTTGAGGGGTCGTTGAGCGATCACATAGCACTTCAGCTCAATCCTGTGGAAATTCTCGCCTTCACGCAGGAAATGCAAGGCATCAGTACTGACATGCAAATGGCAATGCAGTTGCGTGATTTGGGCGAGTTAGATCAGGCACAAGCGCGCTTCGATAATGTTGCTGCCCGTTTGCTGCAATATGAAGACACTGTGTTGTTTAATCAAATGGGTCGGCATGTGCTGGCTATGGCGGTGTTTTTCTCTGGCAGTATTTATGCTGAGCGTGGAGAGTATGATCGTGCCGTGGAATTGTTGAATGAAGCGCTGGCAATCGAAGCAGCGACGGGCGATTATTTGAACTCAGGTTACTTTTTGACCAACCTTGGTGCGCTGTATTTTCGGCAAGGCAACTATGCCCAAAGCATTGATGCGCTGACGCGCGCTGTCACCATTATGCGCGAAACAAACAATTATGGCGGTTTGGTCACGGCGTTATCTAACCTAGGTAGCCAGTATCTTAACATTGGGTTAAATACCGACGCGCTGCAATATTTGGATGAAGCGCTTGAGGTCGAACGCACCTATCCACCTGATCCTGAAAGCTTGGTAAATCGCACTCGATCCGAAAGCACGCTGGGCATCATCCATGTCAATCGCGGACAGGCATTCATGCAGGCAGGTTTGTATGCCGATGCGCTGACTGAATTTGAGCGCGCACGCGATGAGGGTTTGCGCTTATTGGCAGCATCACCTAATGATCGCAGTCGTGATTATCACGAAATATTGGCTTTTGCTTATTCCGGAATAGGCGATGCGTTGCTGCAACTAGGGCGTGTGGCTGAAGCCGATCAAGCCCATGCTGCTGCGGTCGCGCAAACGGAAAATTTGAACTTGCCCGGCACATTAGGTAACACAACGCTTGTGCGCGCCGTTTTTCTATTTGAAACTGGACGCAATGCAGAAAGTTATGTCGCTGCCGAGCGCGCTTATCAAGTGGCACAAAGTATCAATGATCGAGTAACGCAAGTTCAGGCGCTGTGGTTGATGGCGCGAACCTTGCCCGAAGATGCCGAAGAGGGCGTGCTGATTAACTTGTTGCGTTCAGCGGCTTTGCTGGCTGAAGCCACCATTAATGATGCCGGCTTCGAACGAGCAGTTGGCAATGTGGTTGCTAATTTCGCGCCGGTATTCCAAGATTTATCGCTGGTCGAGTTGGCGGCAGGCAATCTTGATGAAGGCTTTGCGGCTATGGAACGTGGGCGCGCCATTTTTGCGCGTGGCGAATTATTAGGTGCGCCTATCAACATTAACGCTGGGGGGGATCGCGCTTTGATCGCGCGCGAAAATGAGCTAAACCTTCAGGTGTTAGCGGCGCGTAATCGTGTGAACGCGCTGAGCATCAGTTTAGCCGAAGCAGAATTCACCAACACACCAATGGCTGATCGTGATGTATTGGCGCGAAACTTGGCGCAAGCGCAGCGTGATCTGTTACAGGCGCAGGTCGTTTATCAACAACATATCGATACGATGCAGGGCGCATCATTTGTGGCGAGTGAATTAGCTTTGCGAACTGCATCCTTAGCGGAGGTGCAAGCGGTGCTGCCGCCCGACACCACGCTGTTGATCTATGCAACTAGCAGCACTCCCAGCATGATTTATGCTGTCACCGCCGATGATTTTGCTTTTAGCACAGGTGCCTTACCCACTGAAATTAGGGAGGCAGTGCGTGCCTTGCGGGTTAATCTGGCTGATGAAAACGCCCAGCGGCGCTTGTATGATTTACTCATCGGTATACCAGAAGTCGATGAGTACATCACCACATCGCGCGTGATCATTGCGCCTGATGGGATGCTCAATTATGTGCCATTTGCAGCGCTGCGCGCACCCGATGGACGCTACCTGATCGATCAATATGCCCTTAGCATTATTCCCAGCGGCACCAGTTTGGTGCTGTTAAATGAGCGCACGCCCGTTAGCCCACAAAGCCCGGCGTTAGCCGTGGCGCAGCCCGTAGCCCCCGGTTTCACCACATTGACGGGCACCACCAGCGAAGTGGAAAGCGTTGAGCGGATTGTTGGCGGCAGATCGATAAGCAACGCGACTGAAAGTGATCTGCGGGCGAACGTATTCGGCAGTGGCATTTTGTATATCGCGGCACATGGCGCATTTAACAGCAGTGCGCCGTTGTTCAGCGCGCTTTATTTTGCACCCGATGCTCAGCATGATGGCATTTTAGAAGTGCGCGAAATTTACGAACTTGATCTGAGCGCGGGTACTCAATTGGTCATCTTAAGCGCCTGTGAAACCAATATCGGCGGCGCTGGTGATGATTACGCGCAGATGAATCGCGCTTTTCTAGCGGCAGGTGCCAACACAGTGGTTTCCACACTCTGGAGCGTGGAAGAAGAATCCACCCAAGCGCTTATGCTGCACTTTTTGGAGGCGCGGGCTAACACCGATAACGACGCCGATGCGCTGCAAATCGCCATGCGCCATGTGCGCGATGAATTAGGCTATACGTCACCTTATTATTGGGCAGGCGTAACCCTGACTGGGTTGCCTGTGCCACCCTCACCCGTGTCAGCACAGTCGGCGCAGGCTGTGCGTCCCACAGTACCGCCTCCTACACCCACAATTGCGCCTCCTGAAGGTCAAACCTTTGATGCCCGCCCGCTGCGTTTAGATCAAGCCACTCGTGTGTTGGCGTGTCCCGATGTGGATTGTAATGTGATCGAAGAACTTCCGCCGAACAGCACAATTTACTTGCTCGAACTTACGACGGATAGTTGGCTGCGCGTGGTGACGCCGAATAATCAAATTGGGTATATCCGTTCAACCTTCACGACATCGGTTGGTCCATAAAGGCTGAGGGCGTGATCATGCTTGATGCTTTAATTCGTTGGCTGGTGAACTTGCTGCCGTTCGCCTTAGCCTTCACAACCATCTCAGCTTATACTCTCTACACGGGCGAAGCCATGCCGCTGCGGATGGTGGTTAATTGGCAAATGCACGAGCTTGAAACGGTTTATCGTCCCCGTTATGGCAACCGTGATCTACAGTTCAAAACACTGGCGATTAATATGCGGCGACCAGAAGTGCTGGCGATAGGCTCATCGCGCATTTTGCAATTTCGGGCGGGGTTTTTTAATCTGCAGCCTGAAGTCTTTTATAATGCTGCTGCCCCCGCTTGGCGCTTAGAACAAGTGGCACAAGTGTTATACAACCTCGAAGCGGATGCACTGCCGCGCGTGATTATGCTGGCGCTTGATGCACCGTGGTTTAATGAGGCATATCGCGGCGATGTATTTCCGCCACCGCGCAGCGATTTTGAGCAGTTGGTGTTTGCTAATCGCGCGCTGCTTGAAGACATTCATAACCGTGTGCCACTCACCCGCAGCGGCTTTCGTTTGGCGCAGTATGGACAGCGCCGCGTGCCAAACACCCAATCGTTAGCATTAGGGATGCGTGCCATCCGCGATGGACATGGGTTTCGCAGCGATGGCAGTGAATTATATGGTGATTTTTTAGTGGCTGGATGGCTGCACATGCCCAACATGCGCGACTTGCATATGCGGTTGATGCGCGAAGGGCGTGATATGTATGTGTATGGCGATCAAGTCAACCGTGCTATGCTGACGCAATTAGCCCATCTATTGGCATGGGCAGTTGATCACGAAATCACAGTGGTCGGCTTTCTGCCTGCCTACATGCCTAGTTTATGGCAGCAGATGCAAACACGCGGACAGCACAGTTATATGAATGCGCTGACTCCTGAACTTGAGCGCTTGTTCATCGCGTATCAATTCCCGTTTTTCGACTTTTCGGATGGACGCACCACACAAACTGCTGATTGGGAATTTTTCGACGGCTGGCACGCTTCTGAACTGGGTAATTTACGTTTATATATTCACTTGGCATCGGCTCTACCAGAGGTGTTCACTCCTTATAGCGATGTAGAACGTTTGCGCGTGCTTGCGCACTCATCTGGCAGCACGTGGGATGTGTTCGGCTTAGATGGACTGCGCTAAGCCATTGGCTGAAAGAAATTAGCGAAATACGGTGCATTGGCATCGGCGCTATCGAGCAGAGGGGCTAAACGGCCCAGCCAATCGGGCCAAGAGTGGCCGACCCGCGCCACTACTTGGCCGAAGTCGAACCTGCCCTGGACATCGACCCGCGCGAGTTGGGCTACGCTTTCTCGATGTGGACGATCAACAAACTGCGCAAGCATCTGGAAAAACAAACTGGCATTTTGTTGAGCTACACACGCTTCCGTGCGTTGCTAAACAAGCAGGAGTATGGCTATCGCCAGCCGAAACACGATCTGAGCGACTTACAGGATGCCGATGCCAAAGCTGCCGCCGAAGATTTCCTGGATTGGTTGAAAAAAGCTACGGCGGCAAAATGGACTAATTTAAGCCAATGAGGTAATCTGACAAGAAACGGAGTACAAAGCTTTACAAGCTGCGCGCGAACGGCAAACAACCGAAGCTTTCAAAGTTGCTTACCGCAAATGAGCTGGGATTGAAGGAACCATCTCCCAAGCTGTAAATGCCCTCCAAGCGCGGCAGACACGTTATCGCGGACGAGAAAAGCGCACCTTCAGTTTGTGGCGACTGCGGCAGCTATTAAGGTGCTACGAGTGGGTCAATTGGTTAGCCGAAAAGCCTAAAGCAAAACCAAATTATCGCGGTTTACTGCCTTAGTTGTTGGACTCTGATTTCGCCAACAACTGTCATGAGCGAAACTCACCACAAAGAGACGGAAATGATCTATTTCCCAGAGAACATCTTGTGTCAAAAGCAGCGGATATATTCATCACAAGCATGTTTTTACTTGCTCATCATCCTGTGTGGACATTTAAGGAAAAGATCATGAGTCGAAATCGACATTATATTGCTTGGGCGGTGAAAATTGCGGTGCTGCTGTTGGTCGGTTCGTGTGCGGTGATCACCAATCATGACATTTCCGCGCTGCAAAACGTCACCATCCCTGTAACTGTGCAGCCGATAACCCCTGATCCCGTCACACGCACCCCCGCCAGCACACTCCTACCTACATCCATCACTAGAACAGGAGAAGCAGCAGCGCCTGTCCCCACGTCAGCACCTGCGGCGGTGGCAGTGGCAACTGTTACCCCCATCCAATTGATTATGCCTCCCGGTGGAGGCTTGGCGCTGCCGAGGGCTTCTCCGGTGCAGGCACAAGCGCCCGCATGTCCGAACCGCATCACAGGCAGCGATCTGCTACTGTTCAGCGCCGCCAATGGGCATTTGGTCGATACAAACTCGCACGCTTTCACCTACGATTTTGACATCACCGCGCAATCAGGCACCGAGTCGGCTGGATTCGACTTGATGGGCAGCGGGTTCAACGCCACACAAGCGGATGGCAGCAGCATCGATTTCCAAGTCGACTCAACGGGCGCGTTCGTGATCGGGGAAGAGCGTTTGGAATTCACCTACGATTTACGTACCGATAGCAACGACTTTTATCTGCGCTTCAGCGTTCCTTCACGAGCATTTTCTTCACCCATGTTCGTCATTTCGCTGATTGATGCGCTGGCAAACTCCACGCAGGGCGTCATCGGTGGTGGTGCTGATGAATTTTCCCTTGATATCGAGCAAATGCTTAATTTAGGCGCGCTGGAGGACAACCCGCAATTTTTTGAGTTGTTTGATTTTGGCGAGTTTGTTTGCACAGTGCGCCAAGCCAACATCAGCAACGGACAAGCGCTGTTCACCAGCACGATTGATGTGCTCGCCTTTCTCGGATCGCCTGCTTTTGGCGGTGTGATCGATGCGCTTTTGATGCTGGCACCGAATGCTGCGGGTGAATTAGGTTTACCCGCGAATACGCCGGGCATGGGCGCGATGGTCGCCCCGATGGTCGCTCAATTGGTTTCAAGTGTTGTGCCTAACCTCTCCATCGAGATCAATCAGGTGATGAACATTAATGACCAGCAGGTTGAGCGCACAACGCTCGACATTCGCGCCACCATTAGCAGCGATCTGTCCGGCGGCGCGCCTGCGCTGATCCGCATGAGCATACAAGGAACGGTCAATTATTCGGGTTATGGCGCAGCCTACATGCTTGATCGTGCGGCTGATGCCGTGCGTGTTCGCAACTTTGACGAAATCAGCGCTTATATTGAGCAGATGCTAACGCCGTAGCGCGTGGGGTAATTATGGCAAAGCTGTATTTCCTGCACGCGCATGACCCTGAACAGACCGAGTTCGCGCAGCGCCTGATCGGGGCGCTGCGCGGTGAACATGAAATCCTCAATGATCAACCGCCGACTGATCCCATTGATGCAGCCGAGCGTGTGATCTTCATCAGCAGCCCGCAAGCACTAAGCACTGATAAGCTGGTTAATGACTTGCAGCGTTCTCTTGAAAAGTACGACCGCACGATCAACATCAATTGGGATTCGCAGCGGGTTGCCCATCCTGTTGAAAAGCTTGCGGATATTCAGTGGGTGCAGTTTGAACCATATCGCAAGACGCACGATGAAACTGAACGCGAACGCCTCTTTAGCACAGCCTTTGCCCAATTGATCGATGCCATCGGCAGACAACCACCCCCGCATCATGCGTTTATGTCTTACCCCGGCACCATTCGCCCGTTGATGTTCAAAATTGTGCGCGCACTCGAAAACAACCATGAACATAACTTGAATGTGTGGTTTGATCGCGACGATATTCCGCCGCGCACAATGTGGCTGGATGCGCTCAATCGCGGCATCGAAGATGCTCACTATCTCGTGTGTTTCATCAATCATGCGTGGCTGGCGTCATGGGGATGCAACACTGAATTTCGGCACGCGCACGCGCTGAACAAACGCATCATCGCAGTGTATCTCGAACCGCTGCCCCCGATGGCGGATGTGATCGCGACGGCGCAGAACGCAACCGACTGGAAAACAGCCAAAGATGAACAGAATATCGTGCAGTTCATTGGGGAAGTCTACGCCAAATTGCCCGCAGAGGCAGCCACCAATGTCATTGATGCAAAAGCGAACGCGCCCGCGCTGGCGAATTGGCTGAACCAAGCGCGACCTCAGTTTAACCCTGACGACAAAGCCAGTGTGAGCAATCTGCCGGCGTTGCCCGATGAACTGTGTGATCTCATCACTCAGATTTATAATGCGCTACAACCCGCTGATGAAGCCGAACGCACGTATCTGGAGTGGCACACCGAATACTACATGCGCGCGCGCGCGTGGGATTCCATCCGCGATGAAGATCAACGCATCAGCGCCCTGCTGCGTGACCGCGAGTTGACCAAAGCGCGCAAGTGGCTGAATGCTAAACGTGATCCGCCGCCGAATGCCCTGCATCTTGCCTTCATCAATGCGGCGCAGAAGCAGCGTATTCGGCGGCGGCGGCTGTTCCTCATAACAATCTTCGGTGCAGTTATATTCGTCGTTGCGCTGGCGCTGGTTGGCTTGTATGTGCAAGGGACAGAAGCGGAACTCCGTCGTCAGCAGGATGTGCAAGCTGAAACTAATGTACGTGTGCAAACCCTCGCCCAGCAAGACCGCCGCCGCTTCTTCCCCAATCCCCTGCCCATTCGGGCGGAGCGCCCGCTGCTCGATGTTGATGCGTTGTGGATCAGCGATCAGGTCAACGGCACCCTTCTGCATTTAGCTTTGCAAGATGGCGCTGAGTTAAGCGCGCCGATTCCGGTGGGCGCGGAACCGCGATCCGCGGTGCGTGCTGGTCACTTTCTCTGGATCAGCGCGCGGGGCGGCAATACCGTCACCCGCGTTGATATGACGGGAGGGCTGGCGCCACAAACCTACATCGTCGGCGGTGCGCCCAGCTTGCCATTGATCACGACAGATGCGGTCTGGGTGGTAGCTTCGCCCGGACGCACTCTCTATCGCATCGACCAAGCTGACAACACGATTACTAATTACAACCCGCGCGACCCTAACGCTTTTGATCCGATCACCGATGGTATAGCATTATGGATGGTGCAGCGTGGTTTCGATGAGTACGAAATTGCCCACTTTAGCGCGGGCGCGCGCCAACCGCAGATCATTGCACTGAGCGATGAACGACCCAGCGCCATGATGTATGCTGATGATGCCCTGATCCTTACTTACAGTGGACGTATCGAACGGCGCGATCCGATCAGCGGAGCGATCACGGCGTTGTTTGCGCCAAACGGCGTGGCGCTCACACCTGTAATTATGGCGGACGCCGCGCTGTGGACAAGTGATAATGCGAACGGTGAGCTGATCCAACTGGATGCACACACCCTCAATCAGCGGGCGGTGTACACGCTGCCTGAAGATGGGACAGTGCGCCAGCTTCACATCACAGCGGATCGCATTTTCGCACTAACCGACGCGACACTGCTGACCTTGGATCGTTCAGGCGCGCTCATCAACGAGACCGCCATCATTGGCGCACATTTAATCGAGCGCATAGTCAGTGATGGGCGTTATCTCTGGTTGACGGTCACCCAAGAGAACATTGTCTTTGTAGTGCAGCAGGACAACGGCACGGTATTTCGCGATTTTCAAGTCTGCTTACAGCCGCTTGCGCCGGTATTCGACGGCGCGAACATGTGGTTTGCCTGTCGCGGCGAACCGCGCATTGTCTCTATGCCTGCGGTAATGATGTTTTTCGGCACCAGCAGCTTCACCAGTGACAATCAGGGGCAGCAGCAGCCGCTTGTGCATAATGACTTATTATGGATCGTGCAGGAAGACGCCGGGCGTGTGCTGGTGATCGACGGTGTGCAAATCGTGCAAGAATTGGCATTTGCGCGCGATTTGCATCCCTTAATTGCCACTGAAGACTATCTTTATACTGCCTATAATGAAAATAATATCGGAACATTGATCCAGATCGATCCGCGTGTGTTCACGGTGCAGACGCTTGAACTCAACGGCGCCATTCACGGGATCACGCCGATTGAGGACAACATCTGGGTGTCGCACATGCGCGAAAGTCAGATGGGCAGTGCCGACACCCCAAATCTTACAGTTTTTAGTGAGGAAACGTTGGCGGTGGTGGGCGAGCCTGTGCGGGCAGGTATTTTCGCCGGTTTGCCCACTGTGATTGAACGTGAAGTGTGGGTGGGTGGCGGTGGCTTAACGCAAGCGAGCATTCACGTGTTTGATATTGCAACCGCCCAACGCTTGAGCGATGCGCCCATGCTGCCTGATGATCGCTTTGGAACTTGGGCGCCGGTGTTGGTAGACGACACGCTGTGGTTCACTGCTTCAGCGCCCAACATTGGCACGATAGGCGAAGTGATCGATCGTGAACCCCTGCCCGTGAATATCTATCCGTTCGATCTGACCACGCACCAATGGCGGATGGACGACATCATCACGCTGCCTGACATGGTCGGTCCTCCCCAGTGGGATGGGCGCTATTTATGGTATGGGGCGCAAGGTTTTGGGGTGGTGGTCACGCGCGAAGAAATTCTCAATAGCACGGGCATTCTGGCGGTCGATCCGGCGCAGGGCGTGATTATTGGACAGTGGCAGCCGTGCATATCACTGACTCCTTTTGACATCGCCGGCGATTTTATCTATGCCGGGTGTTTGGGTGAAGCCGATAACCTGCTATTTGTGATCGACAGCCGCAACTTGAGCCGCACCCGCACCTATGCGGGCGTGGGCGTGAACCCAAGTCGCCCGTTACTGCATGAAGGCGTCATATGGATCACATTCAAAGATTCTAACAGCGTCGCCGCGCTCGATTACGCGACTGGCACTCTGCTGGCAGTGTTCGCGGTTGGGGTGTCGCCACAAGCGCCCGTCGTCTATCAAGGTGAGGTCTGGGTCTATAACAGCGGCGATGGTGTGTTGCAACGCATAGCGCTGCCGCGCTGACCTTGCACCCATTTAGTGGTTCTTCCGCAGAGTGATGTTCTCTCGGAAATATATCATTTCCGTCTCTTTGTGGTGAGTTTCGCTCATGACAGTTGTTGGCGAATCCAAATTCAGGCTGCCAATCGGACAAATTGACCTTGCTCCCGAAAGTGCAAGTAACGACTTGTCTA
>JBGSRB010000434.1:0-14281 GCA_041737735.1 Anaerolineae bacterium
GATCTGGAGCGCGGCGCTGCTCATTAAAACGCGCCGCCCGCGCGTGCTATTGACGGTGTGGCGCGATCTATGGGCGGAACGCGCCCTTCTCGCGCGCGAACGCCGCCCGATCCAACGCGCGACGGTGCAATATTTGCGATCCATGGGCGCGCGCCTGTGGTTTTGAGGCGTTCTTCCCGCCGCGCGCATTTGGCGACATGCCCCTGAGACGTTACAATCGGGCTAAAGTGTTTGCGAAATAATGACTTGTTCGCACAAGGAGCGGCTAATGTGAATGCAAAAGGCGCGCTGATATTTTTACTCTACGGTCATCTGCCCTACCTGCGTCACAGCGGGGCATTTTACAGCGAGCCGTGGCTGCACGAAGCCGCCGCACAAACGTATTTGCCGCTGCTGGAAATGCTGTATAACCTGCGCGACGACAACATCACCTTCGCGCTGTCGATTGGGTTATCGCCCGTCTTGGTCGAACAACTTGCCGATCCTGATGTGCAAATACGCTTGGAAGCACACCTCGACGCGCGCATCGCCGCTGCCGAAAATGATGTGCTGTTGTTCGCGCGCCATCAACAAGATGATCATCTGCGCTTTCTGGCGGGCTGGTATCGGGATCGGTACAAGCGCCTGCGCGCAGCATTCATCGAGCGTTTCGATCGTGACTTGATCGGCGCATTTCGCCGCCTGCAAGATGAAGGCTATATCGAGATCATCGCAGGCGCGGCGACTCATGCCTATCTGCCGCTGCTCAGTCGTGACAGCAGCGTGCGCGCGCAGATCGAAGGCGGCATCGCCAGCTATCGCCGCCACTTCGGGCGCGATCCGGTGACCTTCTGGCTGCCAGAATGTGCTTATCGTCCAGAGATCATCAGCGAAACCGGACGCACCCGCGCGGCGTTCGAGACGATGCTGGCGGAATACGGCATCCGTGCAAGTTTCGTCAACGCGCACACGATCATGGGCGGCGAACCGACGGGCATTGCAGGCGGCAAGGTATTCGGCTTATATGGCGACGTGCTGCGTAACCTGATGATCTCGCCCGAAACGTATATCGTCACGCCCGAACGCCCAACCAGCACCTTCCGCGCCTATGATGTGGGCGGCGTCGCGTTCATCGGACGCAATGAGTTCGTCGGGCAGCAGGTGTGGGGCAGCGAGTTCGGTTATCCCGGCGATTTCGATTACCGCGAATTCGGACGGCGCAGCGGCAGCAGCGGTTTGCGCTATTGGCGCGTGACCAATAACCTGCTTGATATGGCGAAGAAAGAATTGTATCACCCGGATTGGGCGGAATATAAAGTCGAACAGCACGCCGAGCATTTTGTGCATCTGGCGGGCGATCAAGTGCGCTGGAACACCAACGACACCGGCGATCATGGTGTGGTGCTGGCGGCGTTCGATGCGGCGCTGTTCGGTCAGCGCTGGTTAGAGGGCATTATGTGGTTGGGCAAGGTCTTGGCATGGCTGCATCTGAATCCCGATGTGGAACTGACCACCGCCGCGCGTTATCTCGAAACACACGCGCCCACAGAAGCGCTGGAACTGCCGGAAAGCTCATGGGGCGTCGGCGGCGGTCACTTCATCTGGGATAATTACGACACCCATTGGATGTGGACGCCGATCCATGAAAGCGAAGAACGGATGCAGCGCTTGGCGGATCGTTACGCCGACACAACGCCGGATGCGCGCACGACGCTGAATCAAGCGGGGCGCGAACTGATGCTGCTGCAAGCCAGTGATCTGCAATTTTACGTGACCACGAATCGCGCGCGCGAGTTCGCCATCCACCGCTTCAATCAGCATCACGATGCGTTTGATCGACTGGCGCGTTCGCTCGAAAGTGGTCAGCCCGATGTGACCTTCGCGCGCGAAATGTACGAACGCGATAAAATCTTTCCAGACATGGATTATCGCTGGTTTCGCTCACGGTGATCACGGCTGATCATCGCACCCACAGGGGGAACGAACACGCATGAATGTGTTATTCGTCAGCGCGGAAGTTGATCCGTTCGCCAAAGTCGGCGGCTTGGCGGATGTCGTCGGGTCGCTGCCCAAAGCGCTGCGCGCGCGCGGCGTGGATGCCCGTGTGCTGATGCCCTTTTACGGCTTCATCGACAGCGCGCGTTATAACATTCGCTACCTGTATACCTTCACGCTGCATCGGCGCACGGGCGATGCACTCGTCGAGATTCACACCACGGAACACGACGGCGTGCCGATCTACTTGCTTAAGTCCCTGCCCTACTTCGGGCGGGAAACGCAAGTGTATCTGGGTTGGGACGACGACGTGCCGCGCTTCATCTTCTTTAGTCAGGCGATCTTCGATACGGCAGTCACGCTGCGCGAACACACAGGTTTCTTTCCCGATGTGCTGCATGTCAACGACTGGCACACCGGACTCGTGCCGTTCTTGCTCGATCATCGGCGCGTGAACGGGGATCGCAACTTCTGGAACACCGGCGCGCTGCTCTCGATTCACAATGCCGCCTATCAGGGCGATTACACAGGCGGCTGGATGTGGGAACTGGGCATCCCCGCGCGCCCGCACCCCGATCTCACCAGCTTCGGTCAAACCGATAACATTCTGGCGATGGCGGTCGCCTACAGCGACATCGTGACGACGGTCAGCCCACGTTACGCCATCGAGATTCAACACCCGTATATGGGCTACGGACTCGATCCGCTGCTTCGCACCCGCCTGCCCGATCTGCACGGCATCCTCAACGGCATCGACATGGACTTGTGGAATCCGGCGACTGATCCGCTGATCGTCGCGCCCTTCGACGCGGATAACTTTCGCGAACAGCGCGCCGCCAACAAGCGCCAGCTTCAGATCGAGGCGGGCATCGAGCAGCGCGACGACGTACCGATTATCGGGTTGGTTAGCCGTTTGGTGCAGCAAAAAGGGCTTGATCTGGCATTTCCGGCGCTGCGCCAATTCTTGAGTGAAGCCGATGTCCAGTTTGTCGGCTTGGGATCGGGCGAAGAACAGTATAACCAGCAGTTGCGGCAGCTTGGCATCGATTTCCACTGGAAAGCGCACGCCTTCGTCGGTTATGACGCCGCCTTCGCCCAACGCATCTACGCGGGCTGTGACATTTTCCTGATGCCGAGTCATTACGAGCCGTGCGGCGTCGGGCAGATGCTCGCCATGCGTTACGGCGCGCTGCCGCTGGTGCGTGAAACGGGCGGCTTAGCCGACACCGTGATCAATTACGATAACGGCGCTGCCGACACCGGAACAGGCTTCGTGTTCCAGTGGCAGCAGTGGGAAGCGGTGCTTGGCACGCTGCGTTGGGCGGTGGAGACGTATTACGAACGCCCCGACGCTTGGCAGCGGATGCAGGAACGCGCCATGCGCACCGATTTCAGTTGGGCGAAAAGCGCGGAGGAATACGTCCGTTTGTATGAGGAGGTCGTGTTCCGTCATTGGTGATAACGTAAGCGCGGGGTTGTCATCTTAACCTCCCGTTATCATGCGTGTTTTATCCTCAAGAGAGACTTTTAACGAAAGGGATTTGCAGTTATGAAAGTCAAAGCGATCATCCTCGCGGGCGGTGAAGGCACACGCCTCGCCACCCTCACCGCCAAGCGCGCTAAACCCGCTGTGCCATTCGGCGGCAAATATCGCATCATCGATTTCACGCTGAGCAACTGCGTCAACAGCGGCATTTTCGATGTGCTGGTGCTGACACAATATCGTCCGCACAGCTTAAACGATCATATCGGGCGCGGGCGTCCGTGGGATTTAGACCGCTCGTTCACGGGCGGCGTCGAAGTGTTGCAGCCCTACAAAGGACGGCATGACACCGACTGGTATGCTGGCACAGCCGATGCAGTGGCGCAGAACATCAACTTTGTGCGGCGTGGGCGTCCTGATTACGTGCTGATCCTGTCGGGCGACCACATTTATGAGATGGATTACGACGTTCTCATCAATTATCACCGTGACAAAGGCGCTGACGCGACCATCTGCACGATCAGCGTGCCGCTCGATGAAGCCAGTCGCTACGGCATCGTTGACATCAACGATGATTACACCGTGAAATCGTTCATCGAGAAACCTGCTAACCCGCCCGGCACACTGGCGAATATGGGCGTGTATGTATTCACCTACTCCGTCATGGAAGAACTGCTGCAAAGCGACCGCTTGTTGACCGAATCGGCGCATGACTTCGGGCGCAACATTTTGCCGCGCATGGTGGAAGAAAATATGCGCGTATTCGCCTATCCTTACGGCGGCTACTGGATCGACGTGGGGACGGTTGACGCCTTCTGGGAAGCGCACATGGACTTACTCGCCAACCCGCCCTCGATCAACCTGAATGACCGCACCTGGGTCATTCATACCAAGAGTGAAGAACGCCCACCCGTTATGGTGCATAGCGGCGCGACCGTGCGCGACAGCCTGCTGACCGATGGCACGGTTGTTTCCGAAGGCGCGCTGGTCGAGCGCTCGGTGTTATCACCCGGCGTCTTTGTCGGACCCAACGCGGTAGTGCGCGACTCGGTCATTTTGACCGACACCTACATCGAAGCGGGCGCGGTGGTCGAACGCTGCATCATCGACAAGATCGCAGTGATCGGGCATAACGCGCATGTCGGCAGCATCACGCAGATGGGCGATCCGGGCATCACCTGCATCGGCAAGAATACGCATGTTCCGGCGGATTACTCGGTCGGGCATTCGTGCGTGCTTGGCACTGATCTGCGCCTCGACGACTTCAAAGCCTACCCCGATAAAGTCGTCCCGAGCGGCACGATGTTGGGTTACAAAGGCAAGCGCTGATCCAAGCACCTGCACCTTCATGACATTCATACCAAACAGCGGGTGACGTAATTACGTCACCCGCTGCTAAAAAACACGTATTATGGGTTGAAGAAGTCTACGCGCTGTTGATGCTGGTTTGACCGAGCATCGATTTGACCTTAGAAACCAAGTCATGATGCAGAATCGGCTTAGGCAGGTAATCATTCGCGCCCGCTTCAATACCGCGAATGATGCTGTCGGCATCGCCGCGCGCCGAAAGGATCAAGACTGGTGTCGTGGTCGTGGTGTCACGCTCACGGATGCGCTGGCACAAATCAATGCCGTTCATGCCGGGCATCATCACATCCAGAATGATCATATCCGGCGTTTGCTCATCCAGCATTTCGAGCGCGACTTTGGCATCACGCGCTTTCAACACTTCAAAGCCGCCGCGTTCCAACATAATGCCGATCAGCGTCAGCGCGCCAACTTCATCATCTACTACGAGAATATGCTTTTTCATGGGTTTATACTCTGCCCGCCAGCTCGACCACGCACGCTGCTGCTTTTGCGCGGGATAAGCAATACATACAATTTTAGTCACCATTGACCTTACATCTTGCAGTGTATCATCGGTTGCAAGTTTGACGCAACAGCTTAAGTGTTGATTTTTTACGAAGGTTTCCCCAATTTCAGGGGGTTAAGGTCTAGCGGCAATGTGTGGTATAGTGTAAGTGTTGCACGTTGCAAAAACTTTTGAAAGGGCAAGCACATGTCTCAACAAGTGGCTATCGCGGTTGATGGAGTCAGCAAGTTATACGGTGAGTTTCGCGCGGTTGACAATCTTTCGTTCGAGGTCTACGACGGTGAAGTGTTCGCCCTGCTGGGCCCCAACGGCGCGGGCAAAAGCACGACGATCCGCATGATTTTGGACATCCTCAAACCTGACACGGGGCGGATCAGCGTGTTGGGTGGCGCGCTAAATGAAGCGACCAAAGACCGCATCGGTTATCTGCCTGAAGAACGCGGCTTGTATCGTAACGTTCCCGTGCTTGAGATGATGATGTATCTCGGTTCGCTCAAAGGCATGAAGTCTGCCGATGCGCGCGCGCGGTCGCTGCGCTTTCTCGAACAACTTGAATTGGCGGATTACGCCAAGAAAAAAGTCAGCGAGTTAAGCAAGGGTATGCAGCAAAAAGTACAGTTCGCCATCACGATTCTGCATAACCCTGATCTGATCATCATCGACGAGCCGTTC
The DNA here is from genome assembly GCA_041737735.1 of Anaerolineae bacterium. Taxonomy (GTDB): domain Bacteria; phylum Chloroflexota; class Anaerolineae; order Aggregatilineales; family Phototrophicaceae; genus Flexifilum. The sequence continues at coordinate 6,006 of JBGSRB010000434.1, forward strand.
AGTGGGCTTGATCCCGTCAACACCCGGTTGATCAAAAGTCTGCTGCTCGATTTCGCGAGCGAAGGTCACGCCGTAGTTATGAGTACGCACCAGATGTATCAGGTTGAAGAAATGGCGGATCGTCTGCTGATGATCAGCCGAGGCAAGCGGCAGCTTTACGGCTCGGTTTCCGCGGTGCGTCAACAGTATGCTGTACCTGCTGTGCGTGTGCAAGGAACGGGCGATTGGTCACTGTTGTCCGGGGTTGAGCGCGTCGAAGCCGATCAAAATGGGCGCGATGGACGGCAGACCTTGTTCCTCAAGCCCAATGTGACGCCTGACAGCGTTTTGGGCGAGATCGCGCAGCGCGACGAACTGCACATCACCAGTTTTGATCTGGCGCTGCCCAGTCTCGATGATATTTTCGTGCGCGTCGTGCAGGGCGATGTGCCTGTCAGCCCGCCGCAAGCCAAAGCATTGGAGGCAAACCATGTCTAAAACGCTGTTGGTGGCGCAGCATGAGTTTATGAGCAACATCAAAAAGCGTTCGTTCATCATCGCTGCCATCGGTGCGCCGCTGTTCATTATTGCGTTGATGGGCGTGATCATTCTGGTGTCGATTAGCGCCGAAACCGATACGAGCGCGCTCGGCGTGATCGGTTATGTCGATCAGGCGGACGTGATCACGAACCTGCCCGCTGATCTCAGCGTCGAATATCGCGCCTATGCCGATGTTGACTCAGCGCGCGCCGCGCTCGACGCCAGCGAGATCGGCGCCTATTTCGTGCTGGCTGAAAATTATCGCCAGAGCGGGCGCGTCGATGTGATCAGCTCGACGAATTTTTCGGGCGGGGTCGAAGGCGAAGTCCGCTATATTCTGCGCTCGAACCTGAGCGAATCGGTCGATCCTGATCTGGCGGAACGCATCGCTGATCCCGTGGCGAACAATGTCATCCGCGCGCTCGACAGCGGGCGCGACGTGACGACCGAGGGCGTTTTAGGCTTATTCCTCGCGCCGATCCTGTTCATAATGGTATTCATGCTGGCGTCACAATCGACCAGCGGCTACCTGATGTCGAGCGTGGTCGAAGAAAAAAGCGGGCGCATCATGGAAATTCTGATCACGTCCGTCACACCCATGCAGCTCTTATTCGGCAAAATCATCGGCTTGGGCTTGCTTGGGTTGGTTCAAGTGGCGATCTGGGGCGTGGTGTTCATCGTCGTGCTATTCATCGGGCGCGATAATCCAGCGATTGCGGGGGTGTACATTCCCACCGACATGGTGATCACCACGTCGATCTATTTCCTGCTCACCTACTTCTTACTCGCCAGCATTATGGCAGGCGCGGGCGCGGTGATCGGTTCGGAACAGGAAAGCCGCCAGTTCGCGGGCATTTTCTCGCTGGGCTTCGCCATTCCGTTCATCTTGATCATCAACTTTTTGACCGACCCGAACGGCCCCATCGTGCTGGCGCTGACGTTGATCCCGTTTACATCACCCGTCGCCGTGATTTTACGCATGGCGTTCGGAACAGTTCCGGCGTGGCAGTTAGCGCTCAGCATCGGCATTCTGTTGGCGACGACGATCATCGTCATTTGGGCGTCAGCGCGCATTTTCCGCTGGTCGCTGCTCATGTACGGCAAGCGTCCATCCTTCCGACAGGTGATCGGTTTGTTGGGGCGTCGTCGGCTTGGACTCGGCACCAGCGCCAGTGGAGAGGCGGCATAAACTCATGAACAAACTGCTTCAGATTTTCACCTATGAACTGCAACGCAACTTCCGCCGACCGGGGTATCTGTTCACAACATTCATGGTTCCGCTGTTGGCGATTGTCGGCTTGTTCCTGTATTCCACTCTAACCAGCTCTGACAGCGAAAGCGCGGGCGCGCCGGGCATCAACACCGCCAATGATCTGCTGGCGCAAATTCAATTCGACCCAACGACTGCTAAGCCCATCGGCTATGTCGATGCGACCGGCTTAGTCAGCGCTGAAGGCGAACTGGCGCGCGCGTTCATCGCTTTTGAGGATGAAGCAGCGGCGCAAGCGGCGCTCGACACGGAGGAGATCGGTCAGTATGTGCTGATCCCCGCTAATTATCTGGAAACAGGCGAAGTGACCACCGTGATGCCGCGCTTCAACCTGAGCGAGATCGACAACGGACGCTTACGCAGTCTGCTGTCGGCGTCGATCATTGGCGATCTCGACCCGCAGATCATCACGCGGTTAATCACGCCTGCGAACTTCAACATCACCAATTTAGCGCTGACCACTGCTAGTGATGGCACGACGCAAAATCAGGATGCAGCCTTCTTGATCGTCTACGTGTTCGCGCTGGTGCTGCTGCTCGGTTTGTTCGCCACCAACGGTTATTTGATGCAAAGCGTGATCGAAGAAAAAGAGACGCGCTTGGTCGAAATTCTGCTGGCGTCGGTGCGTCCCAGTCAATTGCTGATCGGCAAAATCTTGGCGATGGGCTTGCTTGGTCTGCTGCAAATGGCGGCATGGATCGGCGGCATGTTCATCATCAGCCAGTTGACCAACAGCGGCGCGCTCGATCAATCGCTCGGCGTGATCGCGCTGATCGCGGGCATTCGCTTCCCCACTGAGATCATCCCGCTGCTGATCGTGTATTATCTGTTCGCCTATTTCCTGTTCGCGGCGCTGTTCGCGGCGGTGGGCGCGTTGTCGAACTCGATGCGTGAAGGTCCTCAGTATACGGTGATCTTCGTCATTCCGGCGGTGCTGCCGCTCTATTTCATTCAATTGTTCGCCTCGTCGCCCGATAGCGCGCTGCCGACGATCTTAAGCCTGTTCCCGATCACCGCGCCGATTGCGATGGCGCAGCGCTTGGTGATCTCGACCGTTCCCGACTGGCAGGTGATCGTCAGTTTGGTGTTGTTGGCGCTGGCGGCGCTCGGCATGATGTGGCTGGCAGGGCGCCTGTTCCGCGTGCAAATGCTGCTGGCGGGGCAAATGCCCAAGCTGCGCGATCTGCCGCGTCTGGTGCGGGGTTAACACCCATGACCCTGCCCAATGACACTACGCTTGAGTCGGTGACGCTGATCGTGCGGGATCGTGCGCGGGCGTTGGCGTTCTACCGCGATCTATTGGGCTTCACGGTCGCGCACGACGCCGACAACCGGATCACGCTCGCACCGCCCAACGGCAAAGCGATCATCACACTCAATGTGCGTCCCGACGCCATCCCTAAGCCACATCGCACCACGGGTTTGTATCATGTGGCGATTCTGCTGCCGGATCGCCCGTCGTTGGGCGCGATCATCCGCCGCTTGATCACAGCGGGTTATCCGCTGCAAGGCGCGTCGGATCACATTGTCAGCGAGGCGCTGTATCTGGCTGATCCCGATGGCAACGGCTTGGAAATTTACCGTGATCGTCCGCGCGATCAATGGCGCTTTATCGATAATGGCGTGGCGATGGCAACCGATCCCATGGATATGGAAGGCGTGTTAGCCGAAGCCGCCGACTTCGACGGGATGCCCGCCGCGACCGCGATCGGGCATGTGCATCTGCATGTGCGCGATCTCGCCAGCGCCGAACATTTCTACTGCGATGCGCTTGGCTTCACGGTCATGCAGCGCAGTTATCCGGGCGCGCTGTTCGTGGCAGCGGGTGGCTATCATCATCATCTCGGCTTGAACATCTGGGCGGGGGACACAGCCCCACCCGCAAACGCCGTCGGGCTGGCGGAAGTGACGATCCGCGTTCCCAAGGGCGTAGACGATGCCGTTGCCCGTTTGACCACACACGGTTTCACGGTCGAACGCGCGGATCACACGGCGACGCTGCCCGACATGGACGGCAATCGTGTGCGCTTGATCGAAGCGTAATCCCCACTGGGGCGATCTCTGATAGATCGCCCCGCCCCCTGCCCCCTGACATTGGGTATAGTCGTGATCGACTCAACCAATGTTCAGGATCACGATCATGACTTTCGACACCAACACACTTGACCTGCTGCAAGAAGCGCTCGAACATCTCGACGCGGGCTTTGCTGATCTCCCCGCCTACACGCCCAACGTGGATCGTGACGCAATCCGCGCGGTGCTGCTCGAAGTCGCGGATAAACTGCGCGACAATTACCCCTATCAGCACCCGTTCTACGCCGGACAAATGCTCAAGCCACCGCACGCGGTCGCGCGGCTGGCGTATGCACTGGCGCAATATATTAACCCGAACAATCACGCGCTGGATGGTGGGCGTGTGAGCAGCATGATGGAAAAAGAAGCCATCGCGCAGATCGCCACACTGATCGGGTGGGATGTGCAGCTCGGACACCTGACCAGCGGCGGCACCGTGGCGAATCTCGAAGCGCTGTGGGTGGCGGGACGTTTACACCCCGGTCAAGCCATCGCCGCGTCGGATCAAGCGCATTACACGCACAGCCGCATCAGCGCGGTGTTGGGACTGCCGTTCGTCAGCATTCCCACCGATGCACACGGAAGCATGGACGTGGACGCGCTCGAAGATGCGCTCGAAGCTGGTGAGATCGGCACGGTCGTGGTCACGATGGGGACGACGGCGGTCGGTTCGGTCGATCCGCTGGTGGATGTGCTGGCACTGCGGGCTAAATATGGCTTTCGCGTGCATCTCGATGCAGCCTATGGCGGTTACTTCACGCTGGCGGATAATCTCGCCAGTGAACCCCGCGCGCACTTCGACGCCATGACCGAGGCGGACAGCTTCGCCCTTGATCCGCACAAGCACGGGTTACAACCGTATGGCTGCGGCTGCATCATCTTTCGTGATCCCAGCGTGGGCGCGCTCTATAAGCACGACTCGCCCTATACCTACTTCTCATCGGCGGAACTGCACTTGGGCGAAATCAGTTTAGAGTGTTCGCGCGCGGGCGCGGCGGCGGTGGCGCTGTGGGCGACCATGCGCTTACTGCCCCTAGAACGCGACGGAGCATTTGCACGCATGTTAAGCGACTGTCGCGCGGCGGCGCTCGATTTTCACGCGCGCGCAGCAGCAAGTGATCGCTGGCTGACGCCGTTCGCGCCCGAACTCGACATTGTGATCTACGCGCCGCGCGCCGCATCCGCCAGTGCGATCAGCGCAGCATCACGGGAAATTTTCGAGCGGGCAGCGCGGGCTGGCTTGCATCTTGCAATCGCCACGCTACCGCGTCACTTGCTCGAACCCGCCTTCGACGACGTGACGTGGGATGCGGATCACGTCAGCGTGTTACGCAGCGTGTTCATGAAACCCGAACACCGCGACTGGATCGACGCGATCTGGTCAACGCTCAACGATCAAACGTGAGTATCATCACGGCGCGGGCGGCACGTAAACCAGCACATATTGCTCGTTAGGTGCGATGATCGTCGGCGTGTATTGCGGCGGGCGCGCTGTTCGCCGCCGCGAAACGACGCGCCCGCCAGCGCACGATCAATGTATCAAACTGCGCCATATACAAGATGATGAAAATTATTGTCAACGCGCTGATGATCGCACCAAAACGCAGCAGCGGCGCATCATAGCTGAATTCGATCACGGGCATACTGTTTCTCGGAATGACGACGCCGATCAACTGCCCAATTGACTCTAATCTGGCGCGCTGTCCATCGATACGCACTGACCAACCGGGCCACGCCACTTCCTGAACCACCAGCACTTGTGGTTCAAAATGCGGGTTTTCAATGGTGAAGCGCAAGCTGCCCGGCTGCCATTCATACTCAGTGACTTTTTCAACCAGCGGCATAAGATTAGTGGGAATGCGCGAATCCAATGGGTCTGAAGCGGCGGCTGTACGCAAATTATCTAGGCTGATAGTGAAAGCATAGGGCAGTACATCAGGGTTATGCCACACTGATGGTATACCTTCAATTAAACGAGGCCCTTCTTCAACGGCTCGCCATCCCCGTTCGCCCCAGTAAATTCGATCATCTTCACCATATAAAATCATCCATTCTGGCACGGCTTCGCTCAAGTCGTGAGGATACAACGTTGAATCCATACCAAGCGGGTCATAATCGGCATTGATGTGGGCAATGCGTACGCCTTCACGCAAAAACGGCGTCACGGTGTAATAATCCTTCACCCATACGCTGGGCATCGGCTCATCAACGTGATTATGAATCCACTCAACCGCCTGACCGACGACCTGTGATTCAATCGTCACCGAACCATATAATACGCGCATGGTCACCGTTTCGCGCATCGCCAGCAAGCTGAGCAAAATGATGATACCGCCCACCAGCACCCGTGGCATCGCTCGAAGCCACACCCGAACATTTGCAGTTGCCAACCGTGCATATGCTGTGGCGGGGTCGAAGCGCCGCCAGCTCATATCCAGCATCAATGCCGCGAACACCGCCAACCAGAAAGAGGTGACCGTAAGCATTCGATTGACATTACGCCAGCGTCCAATGAGGGGCAAATTTTCGTATGCCCAACCCACAATAGCATTGACACCTGAACCCCAGGTGGTGAAGAAAACAAATAAAATGAAACCCACCGCCCAAATGCGCCATTGGTTTGATGATTGCTCGCCCTTGGGCAGCAAAAACCCCACGAACATCAGCAGCAGCAGCACCCAAGCGAACCAAATCGGCATGGTGTAAATATAGTAATTCTCGTTCCATGTCCCGGTTTCCATGAGCAGAGCTGGGGAGAATAATTGGAACAACACGGCACTAACCGGCGCATACAAACCCCACCCGTCAAGCGGGTAGTGCCGACCGATATAACCCGAATTAAACAGCACTGGTATGAACGTGATCGCCGCCAACGCTGCCGTTAACCCCAAAGCTAACATCATACGCCGTAGCAAGTGATAATCCATGATCACAGGAATCCAATGCGACGAATCATCGGCTGTGCGCCGCCGCGCCAGATGCACCCCCATCAGCGCCACCGCCATGATAATTGCCGGCAGCGTGTAATAGATGTTGCCGCCCAAAAACAGGTTGGTGATCCAAAATGCCAGCAGTACAACTGGGTAACGTTGCTGACGAAATTTCACGATAGCAATGGCAGACGCCACCACCCACGGCAAATATGCCTGTGTGACGCCCAATTGAATGTAACCCATTGTGATAGCGGCGTGCTGCGGTCCTTTGACAGCAAACATCACCCCCAACAACAGGCGCGCCGCCATACCAAACCCAAGCACACGCCCTAAATACCATCCGCCAAACCCTGCCAGCACAGCGGAAAGCACAATGGTGATCTGAATCCCTGAGGGATAGCCAAGTAATATGCTGGGCAGCGCCCCCAACGGGCTGAGGGCGAATGAGAATGGGCTGTCAAATGTCGGTTCACCCCGACTTAAATAAGGCTGCCACAGGGGAATGTAACCGTAGCGCTCCATGGTTGCTGAAGCATATTGGGCTGAACTGGTCAGCCACTGCGCTTCATTACCATGCAGAACAAAATTGTATCCAAAGCGCAAATATTCGCGCATTCCGTAAACAGCGAACACACTGATGATGAGCAGTTCAAATACAAGCAGTCGCAAAGATAAGGCTGGCAGTCGCGTAGACAATGAACTTATCCCCTTATTGATGATCGCGTAGATGAGGTGTTATAGGGCTGACTTGTTGTCTGAACCTGCGCCGCAAGATTGAAAATCCAAGCATGATTAAACATCAACTCCTCGGAAATTTGATGTTACAATCTGCCCACCAAATGTTATCGCTGATCAAACGTAACAGTTCGTGTCGTTCGCTTAAGACTATAGCATAGATCTGCCCGAATTTTTAAACGCGAGCAAGGCGTAAAACCACTGCCTGCTCAACGCCGCCGCGATCCGCGCTAGGCGCAAACGACAGGCGTGCTATAATGCCGCCTGTGAATACCATCAACGCATTAGGAAAACCCACCCTGCTCACGCTGTGGAAACGCGCACGCATTGGCGTGTTGGGCGCGCTGGTCAGCTTGGCGGCGATCTATTTCATCGCGTCGCAGATCGATCTGACGCTGCTGAGCGACGCGCTGCGTAACGCGCGCTATAGCTGGCTGATTCCAAGCGCGGCGTTCGTGATCATCGGGTTGATGGCACGCGCGCAGCGCTGGCGTGTACTGCTGGGCGGCGGGTTATCGTGGGGTCGCGCGTTTAACATCGTCAATGTAGCGTATCTCGTCAACGGGATTGTGCCGCTGCGCGCGGGTGAACTGGCGCGCGCGTATCTGGCGACACGGGCGCAGCCGCCGATTCCGGTGTTGAAGTCGATCAGCACGATTGTGGTCGAGCGCCTGCTTGATCTGCTAGCGGTGCTGGCGATCATGGCGCTGGCGCTGACGGTTGCGCCGCTGCCCGACGAACTGCGC
>JBGSRB010000450.1:0-2029 GCA_041737735.1 Anaerolineae bacterium
GTCGAGGATGACGTACTCATGATCTTCGGCGCGCATGGCATGGTAGAAAGCGTAATCGGTCGGCACAGGCGTTAACGGCGCTGACTCGAACAGCCGCACGCTCAGCGCTAGCAGTGGCAGCGCGGCAACGACGGCGATCAAGCGCGCGGGCAGCGGGCGGATCAGCGGTGTCCACGTTTTGCCGACGAACACCAGTGCCGCGATCACGAAGATCGGCGCGAGTCGCCATGGCATCCGGAACATGCCATCGGTCAGGCTGTGCAGCCAGCGGAAGGGAAACAGCGGGATCACATCGTCGCCAAGCGCGAGGTTGGGTCCCAAACTGAACAGCAGCGGCGGGATCATGAGCGCGAACCACAGCCAGCGATCACGGGGCAGGCGGCGCGCATAGATCAAGCTGGCGATCAACGATACGCCGATCAGCAGAGTCACGAATGCGCCGAGCGATGGCGCTGACCATTCCCACCATTGTTCGCTCATGCTGAGGAAGCCCATCAGCGGAATGCCGGGGCGATCTTCAACCGTGCCGGGGGCGAGTGTGCCTGAAAATTCCAAAATGTGCGGGATGGGACCCGCGAACCACATCAATGCGCCACCGCTGATCAGCGCGATCACAGCGCACGCGATCAGGATCGGTTTAGCGCGCGCCCGCCCAAAGGTGATCAGTCCGTAGGGCGCGAGCAGGAACGCCACGAAAATCGGAAATTGCAGATCGGTGAGCAGGGTCGCCCAAAACGCGATCCCTTGCACCAGCGCCAGCGCAAACGCACGCCCAAAGCGGCGCTGTTCCGCCTGACGGATGATGGCGCCCCAGAGCAGCAGGTGAGCGGGCAGCCAGAACCAGTCCATCAAATTCAGATGCGTGTTGTAGTAAAAGTAGCGCAGGATGGGCAGCGCTTGCAGCGTAAACGCGCCGATCAGCGCGAAGGTAGGCGCTATGCGCTCGCGGCGTAGCAGCGCGAACAGCAGATAGCCGTTGAGCGTGCAGCCGATAAAAATAATCACATTGACGGCGGCGAACGTGCCGATCAGCGGCTCGATCAGCGCCCACAGCGGAAACCAGACCAGCGTCAGCGCGTGATAACCGAGATTGGTCACATACGGGAACATGGTGTAATCGGTGGCGTACAGTGTGAGATCGGGCGTGGTCAGGGCGTGGCGCGCCCACCAGAAATTCCAGTGATAGTTGAAGAAGTCATAGCCGCTGGTGTGCGTGTTGGTGGTGAAGATCAGCGGGTGCAGCAGCAAAAAAGCGAATAACGCGCAGGCGATCAGCGCGAACAGGTGCAGGCGGGTCGATGGACGCAACGTTAGCATGAGCATAGGTATACCATTGAACAAACGGCGGGCAAAGGCGCAATTTGTCGCGCACTCACGCTAGCACAATCGCCGCGTTTGGCGTACAGTTAGAGATGTTTTGACCTAATCTGCTAGAGGAAATTTCAACCAATGAAGCAACTCAAGACCATGCGTTTCGCTGCGCTGCTGCCGATTATCGCGGTGCTGTTGGTGGCGGCATTCAGCCTTGTTCCGACGGACAGCGCCGAAGCGTGCCTGCCGTGCGACTGTCCGGATAATACGGCGGTCAACTGCTGGGGCGCGTATCAATTGTTCACTGATAGCGATGAAAATGGCGAGAATTGCACGATCGACGTGTGGTTGGTCGCTGGCACGGAAGGTCGCCGCGCTTTCCGTTTGACGCCGCGCGAACAGGCGCGTTTGCCCGAAGTGGAAGACATGACCGAGAACATCGTGCTGGAAGAAGTCAGTGGCGCGACCCTGTACTATCTGATGAGCGGTGAGTATCAGTTGAACGTGGGGCCTGATCATGAGAACAAGGTTCACACGATCAACTTCACAGGCTGCCCCGCGGATGATATCGTTGAGGGATCGTTCACGCTGTAAACTCAGTGGTGATTGAGCATCTAAGACGGACGCGCGTAAAGTGGCGTCCGTTTTTATTTGTGCTGTGCGCGCGCCCATGCAAGCGTGCGCGCCATGCCATCCTCGCGGCTGACCTGCGGTTGCC
>JBGSRB010000562.1:0-3041 GCA_041737735.1 Anaerolineae bacterium
GGCGCGACGCTGATCGGTGTGATCGACGGGGCGACGGCGCTGATCAATGCGGCGCTGCTCTTGTGGGCGGTGGCGCTGCAGGTGGGCGCGGGCTTGTCGATCACGCGGACGGGCGTCGGCACGCACAACCAAAACGTAACCTTACGCCAAGCCACCGCCGATCTCGCCTATGGTTTGCTGCTGCCCACGTTCATCATCGTGGTGGCGATCATCGTCTTTCCCATGATCTGGAACTTGGTGCTGGCGTTTCGTCCGGCGCGTTTGCGTGATTTGCCCGATCTGCGGCTGTTCGCGTTCGATCAGCCGTTGTCGCTGGAAAACTTCGAGCGTGTGCTGAACATGCGCGACTTTTTCCCGACGCTGTGGCGCACGTTCGTCTATACCATCAGCGGAACGTTGCTCGCCATCGGCTTAGGCTTGATCGCCGCGTTGGTGGTCAAAGATGCGTTCCCGGGGCGCAACTTGGTGCGCGGCTTCATGTTGTTTCCCTATATCGCGCCGATTGTGTCGGTCGTGCTGATCTGGAAAATCCTGCTCAATGCGCAGTTTGGCTTGGTCAATCAGGTGATCGCGGACTTCGGCGGGCAGCGCATGGACTTTCTGACCACGCCCGCGACCGCCTTCACGATGGTGATCTTGTTTCAGGGCTGGCGTTATTTTCCGTTTGCGTTTTTGTTCATTCTGGCGCGGATTCAGGCGATCCCCGATGATCTGTACGAAGCCGCCAAAGTCGATGGCGCAGCGCCGACTCAGCGCCTCTGGCATGTGACTCTGCCGCAGTTGCGCGCGGTGTTCGGCACGTTGTTTTTGCTGCGCTTCATCTGGACATTCAACAAGTTTGACGATGTGTTCCTGCTCACCGGTGGCACGGCGAACACCAACGTGATCACGATTGAGGTCTATAACCAGTTGTTCGGCGCGCGTAATGTCGGCACGGCGGCGGCGGTCGCGGTGATTTTAGCACTGGTGCTGTTCGTGGTGGTGGGCATTTACTTCCGCTGGTTCTTAGTTGAGGAGTCGTGAGCGCATGGTGACGCAAACACAGGTTCGTACGCCGTCTCGCCAGCGCGAACGCGGCGCACCCAGCCGCGAAACGGTTGAATTGGGCATCGGGCGCGTCTTAAAATGGCTGTTCATCGCCTTCTTTTTGATCATCACCGCCTTTCCGTTTTATTGGATGGTCAACATTTCGATCCGCGATATTGGCGATGTGCTGCGGAATCCGTCGCGGTTGGTGCCAACGCTGGAGCAGCTTGGTAACTTCTGGCAGCCGTATCAAGCGGTGCTGACGGATTTCAACTTCGGCTTGTACATCAGCAACAGCTTGCTGCTTTCGCTGACGACGGTCGTTCTCACGCTGCTGCTGGCGATCCCCGGCGCGTATGCGGTCACACGCCTGGATTTTCGGCTCAAGGGCGCGATGAGTTGGGGCATTCTGCTGGTGTATATGTTTCCGGCGATTGTGATCGGGATTCCGCTGTTCGTGATCTACACGCAGTTGGGCATTCGCGGCAGCTTGACGAGCATCGTGATCGTGTATATGTCGGGAACGCTGCCTGTCGCCCTATATATGCTGCGCAGTTACTTCCAAACGATTCCGGCGGAACTGGAAGAAGCCGCGCTGATCGACGGATGTTCGCGCCTCAGCACGATCTGGAAGATCATTTTGCCGCTGTCCGTGCCTGCGGTGGCGTCGGTGGCGCTGTACACATTCATGATCGCGTGGAACGAAATTCTGTTTGCGATCCTGTTCTTGACCGACTCGCCGTTGTCGTGGACGCTGCCGCTCGGTTTGCGTCAGTTGGATACGCAGGAAGTGCCGCGCACAGTGTTGATGGCGGGTTCGGTAATCACCACAGTGCCGATCATCGTGCTGTTTTTCTTCTTCGAGCGCTTCCTGACCAAAGGCTTGACGGCGGGCGCGGTCAAAGGGTGATGGTATTGAGGAATTTCAGGTACGGGCATTTAGCAAGCGCGAAACGCTTTTCTCCCCCTCTCTGAATGTTGCCTGCGGCAAGCGCAAGCTAACGGGGAGGGGGTCGGGGGGTGGAGTAAACACCCCCCCCCAAATATTTAAGACTTGGCGAAATTCGTCACATTTGGCGCGCGGCGGTGTTATGACAGGTGGGTTCTCATCTTCACACCACCTGCGAGTAAAAAAACATGCGCGTTGCTCTATTCACGGAAACCTTTCTGCCTAAAATTGACGGCATTGTCACCGTCGTGTGTCTGCTGCTTGACCACCTGCACAAACGCGGGATCGAAACGGTGATCGTCGCGCCCAAGATGGGCGTCGAGCGCTATAACGGCACGCCCATCATCGGGGTGCCGGGCTTACAACTGCCGTTGTATCCGGAACTGCGCGTGGGACCGCCCACGCTTAGCACTTACAACCAGTTGAAAGCCTTCCAGCCTGATATTGCCCATTTCATCCATCCGGTGCTGATCGGCGTGCCGGGCATGATCATGGCGAAACACCTGGGGATTCCCACGCTGGCATCGTTTCATCTCGACTTAGCGCGGTTGGCGCATCACTTCAATCTGGGATTTATGGAGCCGGTCACCGATTTGCTGACCAAGCTGGTGTTCAACGCCGCTGATTACGCCCTCGCGCCGTCGCGCCTGATTCTGGATGATATGGTCGAGATCGGTGTCGAGCGCGTGGGCTTATGGAAGCGTGGCGTCGATGCTGAACGCTTCAATCCGCGCTATCGTGATGCTGCTATGCGCGCGCGTATGTCGGGCGGCAATCCCGATGATGTGATCCTGCTGTATGTCGGGCGCTTGTCGTCGGAAAAGCGCATCGACACGATCAAGCCCGTTCTGGAAAGCATCCCGAATGCGCGACTTGCCATCGTCGGGGATGGACCCGCGCGTGCCGATCTGCAAGCGCACTTCGCGGGAACGAACACGACCTTTATGGGCTATATGCAGGGCGAAGAGTTATCAAGCGCGTATGCCAGCGGTGATATTTTCGTGTTCCCGTCGGCGTTGGAAACCTTCGGTTTAGTCGTCGTCGAAGCGATGGCGGCGGGGTTGCC
>JBGSRB010000570.1:0-2185 GCA_041737735.1 Anaerolineae bacterium
CTGCACCAACGCTTGATCCGCGCCGTGCGGCGTGGCGCAGTCGTAGTAAGCGTCGCGCCACACATACCACCATGTTTCAGCGGCGGCTTGATCGCCCACCACTTCCAACCGAATATGATCGGGCGTTTGCGTGGGCGGCGGCGGGGGCGGGATCACGCCGTTGAGTCCGTCTTGCTGATAGACCATCAGCGGAATTTCGCGCTCGATCTCCAAGCCTAATGATCGCACAGTTTTCGCGAACAACGGCGGATACAAGCCTTCGATATAACGCACGCGCGGCGCACGCCCCACCGCTTTGAGGCGTTCCAGCCCTTGCGCGACATACTGCCCCGACACCCAAGCGGTATTGCGGCGCGGCGTGACGAAGTTGTAATCGGGCAGGGCGTTGTGCGGGTGATAAATCGCGTCGATGAAGCCAACGGTTTCATGCTGCGCGCCCGCTGTCGTCACCGCGTAAAACCAGTGATCTTGAATGATGCGCAGCGTTTGCCGCGTCGCTTTCACTGCTGGTTCGTCCATGTGCTTGCCTTCCCGTGATGGAGTGCCGTGCCTAAATTGTAGCAGATATGGCTTATTGACCCTATTGAGACGTTGGGCGAATGCCGACGCGCGGTTGCGGAAAGCGCCCTGCATCCTATACCATTACGCGCGAGAGTGGGCGATGCAATGCCCCGAAAGCATGAGGATGTTAGTATGCGGCGTTTTTTCATCTCGCTGATCGCGGCGCTGATCGTCGGTGCGGCGGTTGGTTTGTATCTCGGTTGGGTGCAGTTTCCGGTTGAATATACCGATAGCACGGCGGATCGGCTGGCGCTGCGCCATCAGGATGATTATGTGGTGATGATCGCCTATGGTTACTTAGGTGAAGGCGATGCCACTGCCGCCTTTGAACGCCTGCGCGTGCTGAATGCCGCCAATATTCCGGCGTCGGTGCAAGAAACGACCGAACGCTACATCAGCACATCGCAGCCGATTGATGATATTCGCGCGCTCGTCGCTTTAAGCGAAGGCTTAGGACGCTTGACGCCGATTATGGAACCGTTTCGCCCTGTGGTTCCGTTGGGGGGCGCATGAGCGCGCGCGCGCCTTCACGGTATGATCGCCCGCGCCGCGCGTTTTCGGTGCTGGGCATTGTCTTAGGCTTGATCTTGGGCATGGGCGTCGGTTTGGCGTATGCGTGGGTGATCGCGCCCGTTGAAGAAATCGACGTAGAGCCGTGGCAGCTTGAAACCGACGCTAAAGACGCCTTCATCGCGGCGGCGGCGCTGGCATACGCGCAGGATGACAATCTGGCGCGCGCGCTCGATCGGCTGATCGCGCTGCGTCTCAGCGGCGACCCGATTCAGGCGATGGCGGACGCCGCGTGCCGTTTCGCCACCACGGGTTATGTCAACAGCAGCAGCGGCTTGCGGGCTGTGCGCGCCATGATGAACCTGTATCAACTGCAAGGGCGCGCGGGTTGCGCCGATCAGTTAGTGTCATCCTCGACGGTGGCGGGTGGTGTGGTTGAAGTCGAACTGCCCACGCCGCTGCCCACCCTGACCGCGCCAGCCAGCAAAACACCGACGCCCAACAGCGCGCAGCCGACCGCGACCCCCGTCACGATCATCATTCCGACGCGCGTGCCGCGCACCGATTTCCAGTTGATCAGCGTGACGACCTCATGCAGCAGCGAGCAGCGCGGGATCATCGCCGTCGAAGTGTACGCGCTCAATGGGGCGACGGGCATCCCCGCTGTGGAAGTGCGCGCGCGTTGGGACACAGGCGAAAGTCGCTTTTTTACAGGCTTGCAACCCGAACGCAGTCCCGCCTACAGCGATTTTGAGATGGAAGCCGGACGCGACTATATCATCGATCTGCCCGACCGCGCCGACCCGATTCCGCAGCCATTGTCGGCGGTGCCGTGTACGACGCCGGCGGGCGAGGCATCGATCATCTCGTATCGCGTCTTATTCCGTTCGGTTGGCTGATCACGCGGGATACGGCACGCGCAGGGTTTGATCGGCTTCGGGTGCATTGATGCGCGCCACCGTGCCATCCAGCCAGCGCACGATCACGCGGTTGATGCTGCTGGTTTGTCCCAAGCCAAAATGGGCAACTGGCTCCATCTGGCACAGATAGCCGCTGCCCGCGTCGATGGCGCGCCGCTGCGTGCGTCCCGGCATTTCGAGCGTGACCACCGCGC
>JBGSRB010000599.1:0-1875 GCA_041737735.1 Anaerolineae bacterium
ACGCAGGTGCGGGCGTCGCGCGGGAAGTTCGCGCGCGCTGAACCGATCGCCGCGTTGTATGAGCAGGGGCGCGTGCATCACGTCGGTGATCTGGCGCTGCTCGAAGCGCAGATGTGCGCGTTTTCACCATCGAGCAGCCGCGCATCGCCCGATCGCATGGATGCGCTGGTGTGGGCGATCCATGCGCTGGTGTTCACAGAGGATGAATCCGCGCCGTTATTCCGTCAGGGGCGCGTGAAGGCGTGAGGTCAGCGCGCCACCCTGATAGACCCCCATTGATCTTGACGCTTCTTCGCCTGAATATGTCGTGCGGCGCGGAAAGTGTTATACTAAGCTGACCTTATACTTCACACCATCGCAGAAAAAGTATCCATGCGACATTTCATCGATCTATCCGAGTGGCGTAACGATGAACTCCGCCAACTGCTGGAGTTCGCAGTTTTTCTCAAGCAAGAATGGCGTTCGGGCGGCAACCGCCCCGTGTTACGCGGTAAAACGTTGGCGATGATCTTCCAAAAGCCATCGCTGCGCACGCGCGTCTCGTTTGAAGTGGGGATGCACCAACTAGGCGGCGCGGCGATCATGATCGCGCCCACCGAGATCGGCTTAGGCACGCGCGAAAGCATCCCCGATGTGGCGCGGTCGCTCTCGTGCTTCGTGCAGGGGATCATGGCGCGCGTGTTCGCGCATGAGCATGTGACCGAGTTGGCGCAGTGGTCAAGCGCGCCCGTGATCAACGCGCTCAGCGACGGGCATCACCCATGTCAGGGTATGGCGGATGTGCTGACCATTTACGAGCGCTTCGGGCGCTTGGATGGCATCAAGATCGCCTATGTGGGCGATGGCAACAATGTGGCGCGGTCGTTGGCGCAGGCGAGCGCGAATTTTGGCGCTCATTTCGCCATCGCCACGCCGCCGGGGTATGGCTTTAGTGAGGACGACGCCGACCAGATCGCGACGCTGGCGGAAGTCACCGGCGGATCATACGCCGCCTATCACGATCCGGTTGAGGCGGTGCGCGATGCTGACGTGGTCTATACCGACACGTGGATCAGCATGGGGCAGGAAACCGAGACGGAACAGCGGGTCGCCGTCATGCAGCCTTATCAAGTCAATGCTAAGCTGTTGGAACGGGCAAGCAAACGCGCGGTGATCATGCACTGTTTGCCCGCGCATCGGGGACAAGAAATCACCGACGCGGCAGCCGACAGCGCGCAGTCGGTCATTTTTCAGCAAGCAGAAAATCGGTTGCATATTCAGAAAGCCATTCTCGTGACGTTGATGCGCAGTCCTTAAGACTGCTAGGCTCTAAAACGGTTCACTGGGTGAAGGGCGAGAGAGAACAGCGATGGCGGGTGATCGGACAGCATACGAACAGTCAATGAACGCGGGGCATAACGCCGCGTGGGATCAAGAATGGCAGCTTGCGGTCGCCTCTTATGGGCGCGCCATCCGTGAGTTTCCGAACGATCCAGAGGCGCATTTGCATCTGGGCTTGGGCTTGTTGGAGATCGGGCGGTTGGAAGACGCGCTGAAAGTGTACACGCGCGCGGCCCAGCTTTCGCCCAATGACCCGATCCCGTTGGAGAAAAGCGCCGATGTGCTGGAACGCATGGGACGCTTGCGCGAAGCCGCGCAGCAGTATGTCAATGTCGCGGAAGTGTTTCTGACGCAGCGCGACTTGGACAAGGCGATCTACAACTGGCGGCGCGCCACTCACCTTACGCCCGGCTTGATCCCGATTCACGCCAAACTAGCGCAAGCCTACGAGCGCATCGGGGATAAAAAGCGCGCGGTTCACGAATTTCTGACGCTGACGTATAACTTCTGGCGCGTGCGCGACACCGACAAAGCCATGAAAGCGGCACAGCGCGC
>JBGSRB010000601.1:0-6944 GCA_041737735.1 Anaerolineae bacterium
CGTGCAGATCGCGCACCAACGGCTCGCGTTGATGCAGACGGATGGCGGTCGCGCGGCGGCGGCGGATCAAGTTTGCCGCGATGCCGAGCAACCAGGCGCGCGGGGCGCGGGCGCTGTCGAAGCGGTTTTCATGCGCCAGCGCTTCAACGACTACATCCTGCAACAAATCGTCGGGCGGGTCGTTCAACCCGGCGCGCAGCAGATACAAACGCAGCGTCGCGCGCAGTTCGTCCGCTTCTCGCGCTATGAAATCACGCAGCGGCGTATTCCGGTTCATGGTCGGTTATCACCCTTCGTCAATGCCGCCAGTACTGTTGGCATAAACTATTCAATTTGCCCCGTGCAATTGTTACAGTGTGGGTTCGTAGCCCTGTCGCCCGATACTCGTCATTTGACAGCGATCCGCATTACTCGTATACTTCGGTTCGTAATCGAGATGCGGTGTATTCCTCACTCTTTTTACCGTGATCAGCGTACACCAGCCGCCGCAGGAGGCACATCCGTTATGACGCAGGGTAGTGAAGGCTTCCGGCTGATCGTTCGGCGGGGTCCGCAACCAAATCAGACCTATGATCTGAGCAAAGACATTATGACGATCGGTCGTGACATCACGAACGATATTGTCATCAATGATCCCGAAGTCAGCCGTCATCATCTGCGATTCACGCGCGGCGGCGGCGGCTTCACCGTCGAGGATTTGGGATCGACAAACGGCACATTCATCAACGGGCAGCGCTTGACTGGCGCGCGTCCTCTGCGCCCCAGCGACATGATCGGCTTGGGCGAAACAGTCACACTTGCCTATGAGGCGATCAGTCCGGCTTCTGCCCTGCCCACTGAAGGCGATGCGCCCGCTGGCACAGTGATCAGCCCGTCGCAGCGCAGTCAAGGGATGCCAAGCAGCGGCACACAAGGCACAGGCGGCTCATACGGTTACGCGCCGGGACAGTCACAACCAAGCCAACCTGCACCCGGACAAAGTGGCGCGGAGCAATATGGCGGCTACAACGCGCCGCAAGCGCCCGTCCAGCCCAGTTATGGTCAGCCCGGCTATGGACAGCAGCCCGCTCAACCCGGCTACCCGCCGATCAGCCCGACGCCGCAAGCGCCGATGGGCGGTGAGTTCGGCGGCGATTATGACCCCTATGCCCCGCGTGACGAAGAACCACGCAGCAGCACCGCCCGCTGGATTTTAATCGGCTGTGCGGGACTCTCGTTGTTCTGCTGCTGCACGAGCGTGTTGGGGTTTGTGTTTATCGATCAGGCGTGCGCGTGGGATCGCCTACCAATCATTTACGATGTGGTGCGCGCGCTCGGCTATACGATGGTTTGCTAAACCTGCGCCGATCATCCAGATGCAATGTTTTCGACAGGACACCAACATAAGGTGTCCTGTTTTTATTCTGAGTGCGTAACCCATCTCAGCCTGTTGCGTAATGATGATCATATTGCCCAATCCAACCAAGGATGCGCCCGATGAACAATCCCATCGTTCAAGTGACCGATCTCGCCAAGTCGTTCAAGCGCAATGGCGGCAGCGAAGTTCAGGCGGTCAAGCGTGTTGATCTCGACATTCAACGCGGTGAAATCTTCAGTTTGTTGGGACCCAACGGCGCGGGCAAAACCACCACGATCAGCATGATCAGCGGCTTGCTTGAACCCACGCGCGGTGACGCCCGCATTGACGGACACTCGATCACGCGCGAGCCGCTGGCGGCGAAAAAGATATTAGGCGTCGTCCCGCAGGAAATCGCGCTGTATCCGCAAATTTCCGCGCGCCAGAATCTTGAATTTTTCGGGCGCATGTATGGCATGAGTGGCGCTGAACTCAAGCGGCGTGTGGATGAAATTCTGGACTTTATCGACCTGACCGAACGCCAGCATGACAAAGTTGAAACCTTCAGCGGCGGCATGAAGAGGCGCGTCAATATTGCGGTGGGGCTGCTGCATCGCCCGCAGTTGATCTTCATGGATGAGCCGACCGTCGGCATTGACCCGCAGAATCGGCGGCGCGTTCTCGATACCGTGGTGCGTTTGCAGCAAGAAATGGGCATGACCGTGCTGTACACGTCGCATTTGATGGAAGAAGTGCAGGCGATCAGCAGTCGCGTAGCGATCATGGATCACGGCGAGATCATCGCGCTTGGCACGGTGGGCGAACTTGTGCAGAAAGTGGGCGAAGAAGATCGCTTGGTGTTCAATGTAGGCGCGCAAACTGTGAGCGACACGCACTTAACGCGCTTCAAAACCGAGATTCCCACCGTAACCAATGCCATCTACACCCGCGCCGAGCCTGAAAGCGCTAACGGGAACGATGCGCTTCACGGCAATGGTGATGCCCCGCTCGATGATGGTCAGATCGTGGTGTACGCCACGCGCGGGCGCAAAGCGCTGCCCGACATCATTCGCATTGCCAACGAGATGAATCTCGATATTCTCTCGGTCGAAGTGCGCGAACCCGATCTCGAAGCGGTGTTCCTGCATTTGACGGGGCGCGCCCTGCGCGATTGATTCGAGCGCTAGTTGCGGGGCGATGGTCGCACACAATCGCCCCAAGTTTCGTTGTTTTTCCCCGCTCAATTGCGAACTACCCGCGCTTCGCCGTTTCATCCACCCGCTGCGCGTGTTATCATAAAATCACACTCAGCAGCCATCCACCATGAAAGACACCTTGCCATGTCCACACCACTTGACAAACTGGCGGCGGAAATTCGTCTCTTGGCGTTGGATAGCGACGGTGTGCTGACCGACAGCGGCGTCTATATGTCCGCGGATGGCAGCGAGTTACGCCGTTTCAACATCAAGGATGGCTTGGGCATCAAGCGCGCGCTTGATGCTGACATCGAAATCGCCATCATCAGCGGGGGCGATGCCTCGGTTGTGCTGCACCGCGCCGCCCAACTGGGCATTCAGTATGCTGCCATCTCGGTCAAAGCTAAACTTGACCATTTACAAGCCCTGTGCGATCAATTAAATATCAGCCTGCGCCAAGTCGCGTACATGGGCGACGATCTGCCTGATCTCGAAGTGCTGCGCGTCGTGGGATTGCCCTGCGCACCCGCCGATGCCGTCGCTGAAGTGCGCGCTGCCGCAACACTCGTCACGCAGGCAGACGGTGGTCAGGGGGCAGTGCGCGAAGTGTGCGATCTATTGGTGGCGGCGCGCGCTGGCAGCGACAAACACGAACACTAACCCACAAGCGGACAAGCTACAGTCAAAAC
This sequence comes from Anaerolineae bacterium, assembly GCA_041737735.1. GTDB lineage: Bacteria > Chloroflexota > Anaerolineae > Aggregatilineales > Phototrophicaceae > Flexifilum. The sequence goes on from JBGSRB010000601.1 coordinate 3,222, forward strand.
GAGGTGATACATTGGTTTCTGCACTGGTAACGGGTGGCGCTGGTTTCATCGGAACCCACGTCGCGCGCCACTGTTTGGCAATGGGGCAGCAAGTCGTCATTCTGGACGATCTTTCGGGCGGTTTCCGCGATTACGTCCCTGAAGGCGCGATCTTTGTTGAAGGATCGATCACCGATTACGCGCTGATCGATCAGCTTTTTGAACAATACAACTTCGATTACGTCTATCATCTGGCGGCATACGCGGCGGAAGGTTTATCGCACTTCATCCGACGCTTCAACTACACCAACAACCTGATCGGCAGCGTCAATTTGATCAATGCGTCGGTCAATCACGGTGTGAAATGCTTCGTGTTCACATCGTCGATTGCGGTGTATGGCGCGGGACAACTGCCCATGACCGAAGACATGACTCCGCAACCCGAAGACCCCTACGGCGTGAGCAAATATGCCGTTGAGCTTGATCTGCGCGCCGCGCATGAGATGTTCGGCTTGAATTACGTCGTTTTCCGCCCGCACAATGTGTATGGCGAATACCAGAATATCGGGGACCGCTATCGCAATGTGATCGGCATCTTCATGAATCAACTGATGCAAGGTCTGCCGTTGAGCGTTTTTGGCGATGGTCTGCAAACGCGCGCCTTCAGCCACATTGATAACGTAGCGCCGCACATCAGCCGCTGTGTGGATCTTCCCGCAGCGTACAACCAAGTGTTCAATATCGGCGCGGATACGCCGTACACCGTCAAGCATCTGGCGGAAGTGGTGGCGCGCGCGTTCGACGCCGAAGCGAATATTGATTACTTGCCTGCGCGCAACGAGGTGCTGCACGCTTACGCCAGCCATGAGAAAGCGCAGCGTGTATTTGGCGATCCGCACATTCTCACGCTGGAAGAAGGGATCGAACGGATGGCGGCATGGGCAAAACAAACGGGCGCGCGGCGCAGCAAGACCTTTGCCGGCGTCGAGATCACGCAGAACATGCCCCCGAGTTGGCTGCGCGAGATCACGCAAGCGCACGCGGAATGACGGCGTGTTGATGATCAAAGTCTGGTGTTTACAGCGCGATCAATTCGCGCACACCCAGCCCGTCGAAGCCGCTTTTGGTGATCGCGCGACGTTTATCTACGACGATCAATGGGACGCCGAAACCATGCTGCGCGCTCAGCCAGATGTTGTGTTATGCGTCAACGATTTTCCCTACGAGATCGCGCAGTGTCTCGAAGCCGCGCGCGCGCGCAAAATTCCGTCGTTGGTGCTGCAAGATGGCATTCTCGAATGGCGCTGCCAATTTGAAAATCCGTTGTTTGGGGCGGGCGGCGGTGCGGCACAGCACCAACCCGTGATCGCGGATAAGATCGCGTGCATCGGTTTTCAAAGCGCGCGCCAGATCGCGGCATGGGGCAACGCTCACAAAGTCGAAGTGACCGGAATGCCACGCATGGATGCGCTCATGCAGCACTACCACGCACGCACCGACGAAACCGCACGTAGTCGCAAGCCGCGTGTGCTGGTCATGACCGCTAAAAAGCCCGGTTTCACGCCCGAACAAACCGCGATCACGTTAGAATCTCTGCGCGCGGTCAAAGCCTATTTCGCGGCGCGCACCGATGTCGATGTCGTCTGGCGCGTGACCAAACAGCTTGATTATGAATTGGACGTGACCAATCAGCTCAATGCGCTGGACAGTCTCGATCTGGTCAGCGTATTGGAACAAGTGGACGCGGTGATCAGCACGCCTAGCACCGCCATGATCGAGTCGATGCTGCTGAACAAGCCCACCGCCGCGCTCGACTTCCATAACACGCCGCATTTTGTGCGGACTGCCTGGACGATCAGCGCCGCCGAGCAGATCGGCGCGGTGGTGGATCAACTGCTCAATCCAACAGCGGCGAAACGCGCTTATCAACGTGAATGTCTGGCGGATGCGCTGGTTCTGCAACCTGCCGCGCCGCGCGTCGCTGCGTTGATCGAACGGATGGCGCAGCTTGGGCGCGAAGCCCGCACCAGTGATGCACCGCTTCAACTGCCGCCCGCGCTGCTGGAGTTTGAATTGTATCCTCAGCAAGTGGTGCCGTTGAGCGCCTTATATCCTGACCACGCGGTCTATCAAGAAACGGATGCTGCCAAACTTCAGCAGCAGTTGGCGCGTCTGCACAAAGAACTCGAGCAATTGCAACGTCAAGTGCAGCGCAAAGACGTGAGTTACTGGTTAAGCGCTGCTAGTCGCTATCTTGCACGGCGCATCACTAAACGGGGCAAATCCGCGTGAATATTCTGTTTCTGCCCGGCTCCACCACATCGCCATCGGCGCGGTTTCGCTTGCATCAATTTGTGCCGCATCTGCGCCAGATGGGGCATGATGTGACGGTGCGCGTGATTCAGCCGGATCGCATGTGGTCACCTGTTAAAACACCTCGCTGGCAACGGCTGTTGCAAACACGCGGCGCAATGGTGCAGCGCGTCGCCAGCACCATGCTGATGCTGCGCGATGCCGCCGATTTTGACGTGATCATGATGAACCGCGACATCGTCCCCGAAGTGCGCGTGACCTTGCTCGAACCTTGGCTGGCACGGCGCAACCCACGCCTGATCTTCGACTTCGACGACGCCATTCACTTAGGGGAACGCGGCAAAAAACTGGCGCAAATTCTACCGCTTTACGCCCATATCACACCCGGCAATCCGTTCTTGGCGGAATACGCGCAAACACTAAACCCGAACATCACCATTTTGCCGACGGTGGTCGATACCGACGCCTATTTTGCAGCGCCGGATCGCCAACCGGGACCTTTACGCATCGGGTGGTCGGGTTCATCCTATTCCGCGCAGTATGGGCTGCCCATTCTCGAACCGATCATCAAGCAGTTGGCGCAGCGCTTCGAGATTGAATTTATCGCCATTTCCAACACCGATCCGCACTTACACTGGGAAGGCGTGAATCTGCGCTACATCCCGTGGACGGAGGCGACCGAAGTCGCGGGCTTACAAACCCTCGACATCGGCTTGATGCCGCTGAATGATGAGCCGTTCGAGCGTGGCAAATGCGGTTTGAAAGCGATCCAATATATGGCGGTCGGTGTAACGCCCGTCGTATCACCCGTTGGCGTCAACAGCGAGATCGTCGTGCATGGCGAAACGGGTTATCATTGTCATACTGATCAAGACTGGATTGATACTCTGACGGCGCTGCTGCAAGATGCGGCATTGCGCCAGCGGATGGGACAAGCCGCCCGTATGCGCGCCGAAGCCCATTACTCGATCCGTTCGCTGCTGCCCAGAATGATGCAAGTCTTTGAAACAGTGACAGGACGTGAACGATGAGCGCCATCCACGCGAAATTATGCGTCTGCATTTGCACGTATAAACGTCCGCATTTGCTGCAACAAGAACTGCTTGACCTGTTCACGCAGACGACGCATCCCGCGCGTTTAGTGATCATTGATGGCGACCGCGACTCATCCGCCGTTCTCGATATGCTGCGCGCGCTCGACTTTCCCATCGGCTGGCGCGTGACCTATATTTTATCCAACCACAGCAACTTATCCTTTCAACGCTATCTCGGTTGGCTGATCATCAAAGACCACGGCTACGATTATCTGCTGTATTTCGATGACGATCTGCGCCTTCCCCAAGCCGACACCGTTGAGAAATTGCTAATTCCGTTCACCGATGCGAACGAGCCAAATGTCGTCGGCGTCACCGCGCTGACGCAAGCGCAAGG
>JBGSRB010000669.1:0-3858 GCA_041737735.1 Anaerolineae bacterium
TGCAACCAAGCGCCAGCATCGCGCCCCAACCCATGAGGATGCCGCCGATCACCGCGGTGAACCCGTTGGTGAGCGTCAAGCCCGACGGTTTGAAATGCCCGCCGATCAGCGCAACACCGAAGGATGCCAGCGTCATGCCGCCGATCAGCCAGCCGTTATCGGTGATCGCCTGAGCGACAACAGTCGCGCAACCTGCGAACGTATCGAGTCCGTTCAGGCGTCCAGCGAGCCAGCCTGCATTATCCAGCGCCGTGCGTGTGACCGTGCCAAGCTGCGCGGTGACGCCAAGCGGTTCGACGCGGAAATAGGCGACCGTGCCGATCACGCCGACGATGCCGCCCGTCAATAGCGGATTCCAGCGCTTGCGGAAGATCGTTTCGTAGAGTCCGTTGAGCGTGATCGCCCCGCCCGTCGTCGCGGGGATGGCGGGCAAGCGCCGCAAGAAGAAGATGCCCAAAACTGTGAGCAGCGCCAGATGAATCGCCAGCGCGCCGCCATAGCCAAAGGTCGCGGGCAGCCACGCCACAGGCGCGGTGCTGATCCCGTTGAGATAGAGCGTGTTCCACGAGAGGAAGCCCGCGCCGAAGCCGATCAGCGTGCCGATCAAGCCGAAGGGCGCGCGCGCATAGCCTTCACCGAGGCGGTAAAACAACGCGCTGATGCACGCGCCGCTGAGCGTCATGCCGATGCCGAAGGCGAAACCCGCGACGACGAGAATCCAACTGACGGGTCCGATGTGCGCGTCAGGGGGCAGACGTCCACTCAGCGGATTGGGCAAGAATGCGCCGAACACCAGCGCATAGCCGATGCCGCCGACCGCCAATGCCGCTAACACGGCGAACAAGCCGCCGCTGTTGCGTTCCTGAATGTAATCACGGATGATGCAGTAAAAGCAGAAGCGTCCGCGCTGGAACACGACCCCCAACGCGACGCCGATCAACAGCGATAATGAGGACGCCGCGCCGTAACCCGGCGTGCTGTTGAGGACGAATGCGCCCGCCAGCAGCGCCGCGAACACGCCCGCCCCGATCACAAAGCGCCCGACTGCGGGGCGCGCTGGAGTGGGGGCAGCACCCACTAAGGCGCTGCCCCCGCTAATGTGCTGCGTCACGATTTAGCGTCCGCCCCAAACGGTACCCGCCGGGTTGACGACCGGCACGCCGACCGCGTTGCCGTATTCCGTCCACGAGCCGTCGTACAGCGACACGTCGTAACCGAGCAGTTCGCTCAGCACGAACCACGTCAGCGCGGCGCGTTCACCGATGCGGCAGTAGGTGACAATCGGCGTCGTGCCGTCGATGCCAATTGCCGCGTAGAGTTCGCGCAGTTCATCGACTGATTTGAACGTGCCATCGGCGTTCACGTTTTGTCCCCACGGCACATTGACCGCACCGGGGATGTGACCCGCACGCACCGACAATTCCTGAATGCCTTCAGGCGCGAAGATTTCACCGTTGTATTCCGCCGCCGAGCGAATATCGACCAGCGCGGCGGTAGCTGCACCATTCACAATGTCCAGAACTTCGGGCAGGAAGGCGCGCAGTTCGTTGTTCGCCGCGCTGATCGTTGCGTTGCCTTCAGTAACCGCCGCCGGACGCACGTCCAATTCACGCCCTTCAGCTTCCCACAGCACGCGACCACCATCGAGCAGGCGCACATTTTCGAAGCCGTAGACGTTGAAAATCCACGCGCCCCACGCGGCAAACCAGTTATTGTTGTCGCCATACAGCACGACGGTGCTATCTTCGTTGACGCCCGCCGCGCGGATCAGTTCTTGGAAGCGTTCAGCCGAGACAATATCGCGCTGAAGCGTGTCGACAAAATCGGTGTGCCACACGAAGTTGACCGCGCCGGGGATGTGTCCGCGCTCGAACACGCCGGGGATCACGCTGACTTCGATCACGCGGACATCCGCGTTATCCAGATTAGCGGCAAGCCATTCGGTGCTGACCAGCACTTCGGGCGAGGTGGAAATATCCTGCGCGCTGACAACAGCGGCAAACAGGCTGGCGATGACGACGACGAGCAGAAGAAGCGAGAATTTAATGCGGCTCATGAGCTTGATTTGTCCTTGAGTTCGTTAAGTTGGTTAGGTTAGCGCATGTAGTTCATGTTCAAGACTGCTGAAAATATCGGTTTGGCGGTCAAGTTGGCTAGCTGCACATGGCGCCGCTACAACAGGTGTCCATTGATCCCCCCTTCACCCACAAAAAAGCCCCGACGCGGGTCGGGGCTTGTGTGCTTGTGCAACAAAAAGCCCCGACATGTGCCGGGGCGTTGGTCACGATTTCAGGCTGCGTCACGAACTCAGCAGCACAAACCCCAGCTTGGATGCGGCATACACATACACATCTGACAGGGCTTGCACGAAACGAACTGCATGTTGGAGTTCCTTAAATTCGCACGCTGCACAAAACGATAACGGAGATTTTCGGGCTTGTCAAGCAATTGGTGGAAAATTGGGCTAAAGCGGTTTGAAGGTAAGCAACGATGGGAACTAAGCGCCCGCGCAGATCGTCTGATCACAGTAGAATTAACGTGATCAGAATAAACCATGTTCAAAATTGGAGTGCTGCTGGCGCTGTTAGGCATCATGCTGGCGAGTGTCGGTGGAGGGCGCATCATGGCGCAAAGCGAAGTTGACTTAACCCATACAAGTTGGCGCTTGATGAGCTATGGCGATCCTAGCGCGCCCACGCCGGTGCTTGAGGGTACGCGCATCACGCTGGAATTTCGCGCGGGCGGGCGTGCGGGTGCAACAATTACGGTGGCACGCATGTCGTCATGGCTGACCATGCGCTTCGTTTTAAGATGATCGTCAGCACCGAGCGCGCCTGTCTTGATGCAGACATCATGCAGCAGGAATAGGCTTATTTAAGCGCACTCAGCGCGGTTGCCAGCTACATGCTGGTGGATGATCAATTGATCCTCATGTTGGATAACGGCGGCGCGCTGATCTTCACCCGCGCTAACGTCAGCGGCACGAACGAGTAGGGCAGTCGTGGAGCAGGGCGAACCGCTGGCTCGCCCTTTACAATAAATTCGTTTGCAAAAAACTCTGATTACCTGTAACCTGTTATAACAACTGATTAATGTGCGACTATGTTGGACGCTGTTTTAACCTGAGTCGACAACTAATTACGAAAGCAAAATGCTATGCCTTACTCCTCGACGTGGATCATCCCTGATGCTGTATTTTACATTCGCACGTATGGCGTGGTCGAAGTTGAAGAACTGCGCCAGATTATCGCTGATGTGGATGAGCAAACGAACCGGATCGCCAATCGTCTGCTGCATGTCGTGATCGATAACAGCGACATGGAGCGCGCGAATGTGTCGCTGGCGGATATCATGGAGGTGATGCGTCCCCTGTCGAAAGATCAGGTGATGACGGGTTGGAGCGTGACGATCAATCCGAACATGGTGCAGCGGATGCTGGCGACGATTCTGGTGCAGATGCGCGGTATACGTGAACGGCAGTGTCGATCAGCGGCAGAAGCCACGCGCTTTTTGGCGGAAAACTCGGAAAACCTGCCCTCCAGTGAGGAGCTGTTGGCACTGTATAATCAGGCACGCGCCCGTCTGATCAAGCAGATCGAAACGGAAAACCCAGCGAACTGAAGCAGTAGCGGGCGCGGCATTTCAGGTTGTGAGTGCTTCCAGCGCATCCGCCGCTGCTGCTGAGCCGCCCAAACTGGCGAGATCGTCCGCCAGCGCGCGCGCGTTTGTCCGCACGGTGTCATCGGTCGTCAGCGCGCGGAAAGCGTCGAGCAGCATCCCCTTTTGCACGTCGAACGCCGTCAGATTTAAGCCGACTTTCGCCTGCGCCGCGCGCCGCGCCTGTCCCCGTTGATCGGC
>JBGSRB010000042.1:0-3616 GCA_041737735.1 Anaerolineae bacterium
GCCCGATCCGCTTGATGATCACACGCCCGTAGGGTTGATGATGGGGTCTGATCATCCACCACACGCCCACCGGAACCACCAGCGGCGCGATCATGATCGCATATTGCAAATCCGTGAGCAGCATCCCCCACAGCGCCACGCCGAGCAGGATCGCCCACACCACGCCGCCGATCAGCGCCCGCCGCCAGATCAGCAGGATCACGGGCAGCCAGAACCAGCCCATCAAGCTGACGATGCTCCATTCCATGCTGCCGCGCATCTGCGGCATGTGCATGAACACGATCCCGCCCGCCAGCGCCAACCCGCCCGCCACCCGCAGATCGCGCAGCAGGGCATACATGGCGATGCCCGTCAGCGCATAACCCGCCCACAGGATCGCCGTGAACGCCGCGACGTGTCCCGCCAGCGGTTCGACCAGCGCCCACAACGGAAACCACGCGGGCGCTAACGTGTGCAGCGCCAGACTCGACTCGAACGGCGCGAACACATACGTGGTGTAATACACGTCGAGTCCGTGTGTCAGCGCGTGGCGCACCCACCAATAATTCCAGTGAAAGTGATAATAATCCGTGACCACGCCCGCCGCTTCCGTCGGCAGATGCGTGTCGAGATTCAGCAGCACATCGCGCAGCGCCAGCGCGGCGAGTACGCCGAAGCAGGCGATCACGAGCGCGACTTTGATCCAGCGGCGCTGCGTCATGCCTCGTCAGACGGATGAATCGACCAGCCCGCCAGATACACCGCCAACGCTTGCGTGAACGCCTCGCCTAAGTCACCGCCGCGCCGGAACTGTCCGGCGATCTCCAGTGATACGAAGCCATGCAGCAGCGCCAGCAGACCGCGCAGCGCCGTCAGCGCGTTCTCGTCGCCGCTCAAATCTGCCATCAACGCCTGCAAGGGCAGCGCCAGCCGTTCGCTTGCGGCGGCATCGGGCTGCGCGTCAGGTTGCGCCGTGCTGAACAGCAAACTATACGTGGTGGGATGCGCCAGCGCGTGATCCCGATACGCCAGCGCCTTGAGGAACATCTGCTCTTGTGGGGGCAGATCGGGCGGCGTCGCGACTTCGAGCGCGTGCATCAAACTATGCAGCGTGTGTGTGTTGACCGCGCGCAGCAGCGCCGTTTTATTCGCAAAGTGCCGATAGAGCGCGGGCGCGGTGATGTTGAGCGCGCCCGCCACTTTTGCCAGCGACAGCGCTTCGACGCCGTCGCGTTCGATCAGGGCGCGCACCGCATCGGTGATCGCGTCCGCGTTGGTCTGAGCGGGATAGGGCATCAGGCTTGCTCCCCTGAACTAGACACGCTGCAAGTGCGTGTCTTTGAATGCCGACGGATATTTGAAGCCATAGCCGACCGTGCGATCCATGCTGATGTGTGTACTCCAGATCAAGCCGATCAGCAGCAGCGCTTCGGTGCCGGTCGCCAAGCCCGCGCCGATCAGCACCAGCGGCACGGCGTAATGATGCGCCACATTATAGACCAGCGCGCCGATCCGCGTGTTGACCAAATAACCGAGCATCGCCAGATCAGGCGCGAGCAACAGCACCGCGAACAGCAAGCCATCCCCGCGCAGGTGGATATACGCCGCAATCGACGCCACAAACAGCGCCAAGCCCTCGATCCGTAAGCCCCAATTCACACCACTCATCATTACACTCCTGAAGGTTAATGTCATTCACTTTCAAGGTTAATGATATTCACCTTCGCGGATGTGTCAAGTTAGAAGGCTGTGACGGTGTTCGGAACAGTGGGAAGTCAGGTTTTTGCATAATAGCGTTTTATCAGATAAACTTTTAATACATATGCCTGTGAAGAATTAGCTTTTTGTCGCGTACCGTGGCAATGTATTGGATGGACACTATTTATACGCAGCCGCCTAGCATCGTAAGCATCGCTTACGCTCTTGGTCTCGATTGAGCTGCTGCGGAAAGACAGTTTTTCTACACAGGTGTATGTTTGTCAATGTCAATAAATGCGTGGGTTCTGTGAACACTGGTCCCGAAACTAAAGCAGAATTTGGTCAAAAAGTCGCATTTTTGCAGCTTGAAACATTTGACCAATTGGCAGAATTACTGGGCATAAAGCCCGGCTTTTTACGTTATGTGTTGAGAGTGCCTATCAATCGCCGTTATGCCACCTTCAAGTTACCCAAGAAAATTCCGGGCAAAGAAAGAATTATTCACAGCCCTATCTGGCAGTTAAAACATATTCAATCTCGCCTATTGAGCATACTTGAAGAAGTCTACACACCGCGCGATCCAGCCTATGGCTTTATCAAAGGGCGCAGTGCTTTACTCAACGCGAAAGCCCATCGTAAGTATCGCGTTCGGTTTGTCCTGAACCTTGATATTCAAGATTTCTTTCCGTCAATTCATTACGGACGTGTGCGCGGACTGTTTATGAGCCATCCTTATAACCTGACCCCCAAGATTGCGGGTTGGCTCGCAGCAATAACTTGTTTTGAGGGTGGTTTACCCCAAGGTGCGCCAACATCGCCCATTATTGCTAACATGATTTGTAATAAATTGGATAACCAACTTAGGGATTCGGCAAAACGACATCGATGCACCTATACACGCTATGCCGATGATATTACGTTTTCCACTTCGATTCGAAGTTTTCCACCTTCTTTAGCCCGCTATACGAACGGTCAACTTGTTCTTGGAGATGAATTACATGGTATTATAGAAGATAATGGTTTCACGATAAATGACGCTAAGCTACGCTTGCAAACCTCATTTCAACGTCAAGAAGTAACAGGAATTGTAATTAATCGTTTTACCAATGTCCCTCAAACATATATTCGGCAAGTTCGCGCCATGTTGCATGATTGGCAGATGAACGGGCTTGAAGCGGCAGCAGACAAACATTGGAAATTACGACATAAACATCGCTATCCTAAGAAAAAACCTTTGCTGTTTAAGTCTGTTGTGCGCGGAAAAATCGAATACTTGGGTATGGTGCGTGGCAAATCTGATCCAATTTACTTGCGTTACTTGAAGCAGTTATCAGAACTCGACTCAAGCGTGATCTTTGAGGAAACCTCTATGGCGACCAAAGCATTATCTATCTTTATCAGCTATGCCAGTGAAGATAAACAGCGTGTTGATGAAATATATCAACGGTTAAAAGGCTCAGGTTATAATCCTTGGATGGACACACACAATATTATTGGTGGTGAAGATTGGAAATTAGCAATCAACAGAGCAATTGATAATGCTGATTTATGCATTATTGTGCTTTCAAAAAAATATGTGAACAAACGTGGTGTCATTCAAAAAGAAATAAAAAGAGCCTTGGAAAAGTTAGAGGAAAAGTTTGAATCCGATATTTTTATCATTCCATTACGGTTGGAAGAATGCGAAATCCCCAATAGTAGGATAAAGGACATCCACCGGATTGATTATTTCGAGTCAAATGGCTGGAATAAGTTAACGCAATCCATTCAAGCAAGTATCCGCCAAATGGAATCAACGGAAGAATAGCCCCACACCCACCCCCGCGAGCGTGATCCCCCCCGCGACCACGAACAACAGCGCGGGCGTCAAGCTGACGCCGAGCAGCGCCAACCACAACACCACGATCACCTGTGCGCCCACCGCCAGCGGCGGCGCGCT
>JBGSRB010000498.1:0-6483 GCA_041737735.1 Anaerolineae bacterium
CGTGGAATGCGCTCAGCGTTTAGCGGCGGCGGCGCGCGGCGGCGCGTTCGGCTTTGGCGCGCGCGTTCCGCTCATCTTTTTCGCGGGCAAGGTCTTTTTCGCGCACACTTTGCCCGTCTTTGGGCGTGACCAGCGCGGCAACCAAGCCAAACACGATCAACGCCAGCAGCGCGATGATCACAGTGATGACGATCCTCAGCGTATCCATGGGAATGTCGCTTAAGCTGTTCGCAGGCAGCGCATCGATGATCGCGGGAGCAACCAACCAACCACCAACGCCCGCCGCAATGACCAACACCAAGCCGATCACGGGCAGCAGCGGCGAACTTTTGCGTTTGGGCTGGTTGGTGCGTTCGTAGGAAAAATTCTTGCTCATTGATGAGAACTCCTCTGGGTGATAACGCTAGGTGCTAACGCAAGCGCAGTTCGCTTTAATTATCCCACACCTTCATCCATTCCGACGTGGAAAAATTTCTGAAATTTCGCGCGCGCATGGACGATCACACGCTCGATCACGGCGTCCATGCTGGCGCTGACGCCAAGCGCGGCGAGACTGGTCACACCCTTATCGCGGATGCCACACGGGATGATGCCATCGAAATAGCTGAGATCGGGCGCGACATTGAGCGCGAATCCGTGCTTGGTGATCAATTGCGCCGTCACGCGGACGCCGAGCGCGGCGATTTTCTCCACGCCGCGCGGCGTCTCCACCCACACGCCCGTTAAGCCGGGGATCGTCAGCCCGTCGATGCCGTAATCCGCCAACACCTGAATGACGACCTGCTCCAAGCCGCGCACATAACCGAGAATATCGGCGCGGGCGTTGGTGCGCTCAAGCTGCAAAATCGGATACGCCACCACTTGCCCCAAGCCGTGATAGGTGATGTCGCCGCCGCGATCCGCCTTGTGGACGACGACCCCGCGCGCGGTGAGTTGATCAGGCGTGAGCAGCAGATGTTCCGGCTTAGCGCTCGAACCGAGCGTATACGTGTGCGGATGCTCGACGATCAGCAGGTGATCGTCAATTTCGCCGCGTGCGCGCTGCGTCACCAGTTCGGTTTGCAGCGTCAGCGCGTCGGCATACGCCATGCGCCCCAAGCGCCGCACGATCATCGTTTACTGGTCCCCAATTGCTCTTGAACAAATGCCAGCGTTTGCGCCCACACATAATTAGCGATGGCACGCTCATGCGGGTTTTGCGCTTCATTCATGTAATCGCGTCCGGCATTGGTCAGGGTTTCGACGCGGTGCGGCAGCGCGGTTTGCGCCAATTCTGCGCGCAGACGGTCGATCACCTGCGGGGTGATGTGCGGATCGTGGTCGCCATAAAACGCGAGAATCGGCATTTGCGCGTCAGCAAATTTGCCGAATAAGCGATTAGGAAAGCCCGAATACGCGACGGCGGCTTCGATGTCCGCGCGGGTGACGGCGGCTTCAAATGCCAGCGTGCCGCCCATGCCAAACCCGACGATTGCCGTGTTGCCCGTGCAGCGGATATGCTGTTCGAGCGCGTGCAGTGCAAGCTCGATATAGCCAAAGGAGCGCGCACCATACTGCTGCACGAGATCGAGCGCCTCTTGCGGCGTTGTCGCGCGCTGACCGTTGAATAAATCCGGCACGATCACGTAATAGCCCAACTGCGCGAATAAATCCGCGATGTGACGTTCAGTGTTGGTGATGCCCCACCAATCATGCACGATGGCGATGGCGGCAAACTTGCCGCCAATGTCAGGATGCGACCAATAGGCGGGGATCGCGCTCCCGTCATCGCCCATGATCGTGATGCGCCCGTTGACGATGGTATATTCGACATGCTGCGGGTTATAAATCGGCATGGTGCGTTCCTCATCTGTCTAGGTGGCGCGGGTGTTGATCCTACGGGTTTAACGCGCACGCCTCTTGGCTGAATCCGTCGGCTTCGGCGTCACTGCCGAGCGCGGCAGCCATATCTTCACTGACCGCCATGATCAGCGTGCGATAGCCTTCACGATGCGCCCAATCGCGCACTGCCGACACCACTTGAATCGACAGCGGCTTGGGCGTCCACAGATAAATGTCGGCGCTGCGCGGATCATACTGCTGTTGGCGGCAGATCATGATCGCCTCTTGTCCGGCGACGGCGAAAAACTGCCGATGCGTATTGCGTGTGCGCGTCTCCGGCAGGGTTTCCCAATGCGTTGGCATCAGCGTTTCCCACTGCTGCCGCGCCGATGTGAAGCGTCCCGCCGCCATATACCACCCGCTGATCTTGTTCGCATCGGCGTTGGTGTGGGGCGTCGCGCGATAAAAGACTGTACCTTGCCTTGCGGGAATGTTAAAGCGCACCAGCCGCGCCAACGGACGCAGGTTATACGCGGCGTATAGCGCATCGCCCGCGACGCGCGTCACGGTGAGATGCTGACAGCGCAGCGCTTTTGCCTGCGCGCGCAAACCCGCGATCAGCACGGCTTCGATCTCGGCGTCGGCGGCGATCAGGTGGGCGATGTGCAGCGAACTGTTAAACGGATCGGGTTCCAAGCTGTGATACGCTTCGAGATAACCGACGACCTCACCCGCCGCCACCGCCACCAGCGGAATGCCCGCGCCCATCAACAAGTGATTGAGCAGAATCGCGCACGTTTCGACGCTCATCCAGGGCCCGCCGTGCGTCCAACGTTCGTAGATCGTCAGCGCGTCATAAGGAACATCTTCGACGCGCCCGCCAGCATCAATGCGCTGCCACACGGGAATCCGCGCGCGGAATAAGCGGCTGATGGCATCAGTGTCGTCTAAACTCGCTTGTCGAACATCGAAACTCATACGGGATCACCTGCTGTGTGCGTTCGCGGTTGCCCTCAATGATAGATCGGCAAGCGCAGCAGGCGCAATGTTGAAGGTCAGCGCAGCCGTCAGCGCACGCACGCCGCCAGCGCCGCCAGCAGCCCATCCATGAAGCCCTGCGCCGGACACGCCAGCGCCGCATCATAGACATAATGCGTAGGATCAGGCGCGTCAGGCTGGTGGCAGACCAATCCGAAGCGCCCGTAGGCGTGCGTGATCACCTGCACGCGCCACGCACCATAGGTATGTACCGTGTGCGCCACGCGGATCGAATCAGCCAGCCAATCGGCGTAAATATCACTGAAGGGGGCGGACGGATCGCGCAAGCGCGCATAGACGACGGCGGTCAGCACATCGCTTAAGCCGCTCACTGCGTAATCGATTTCCTCAGCGCGCAAGCCAATACAGGTGTTGATCGCCAGCAATTCGGCGCGGAAACGGTCGCTCATGGGCGCGATCAGCGGCAGCCACGTGCGCGCGTCCGTTTGAGGCGCAACCGCCACCAGATCAACGCGCAGTTCGTTGAGCGCTTCCCCCGCGCGATCGATGCTGCCCAGATCGGTGTAATCTTTTGGCTCGAAATGCTGAACGGCGAACTCGGCAGGCAGATCGTGCGCGGCGCGAAAGGTTTTGATCGACGTGAAGTCGCGGGGCAGACCCTCAATCATGAAAATCATGGGGCGATCTCAAGCAGCAAGCGGTGCGCGTCGTCGATCATAGGTGCGGGCAGGTGCAGTTCACGCCCTACCCATTCCGCGTCACGAAAGCGCACATCTTCATCCACCAGCGACTGCCACAGGGCGCGGGCTTCATCCGCGCGATCGAGCGCCAAGAGCGTCAGCGCTTTGCCCGCCCGCTGCATCCGATCATCCGCCGGATCAAGCGCCAATGCCTGTTCATAATCGCGCAGCGCATCGGCAAATGCACCCGCGACATACAACAACTCGGCACGGTTGGTCAGCGCGCGATATTGCTTCGGGTTGTGCGTGATCGCCGCCGTGTAATCATCGAACGCGCCGGCATAATCGGTCATGCGTCCGCGCACGACCGCGCGGTTGAAATAGGCTTGGGCATAGGTCGAATGCAATCTAATCGCTTCCGTGTAATCCGCCAACTTGTGATCGTAATCGGCGCGTGTGCGGCTCAAACCACGATTAAGCGCCGCCTCAGCCGCCAATTCATGCGCGCCGGGCGGCGGGGGCAAGTCAGGATCAGGGGTGGGCGGCGGCTTCAGCACCGCAAATGATTCTTTGCTCAAGTGCTTACTGACCAGCCGATCGAGCGTGGCATCGAGCGCGTTGACGTCCAGCCGCGCCGAACGAAAATGGCGCAGCAGCGTCACGTTACCAAGCGACGCGCCATAACATGCCGCCAGCGTGATCGCGCGCAGGCGTTCGCTGGCATAGCCGATCTCGGCGCGCAGGCGCATCTCACCAAACGTGAAGTGATCCAGCGTGAAGGGGGACAGCAGCGCGAGCATGTGCGGGCGGGCGTCAATCTGGGCGGCGTGTTGCGCCGTAAAGCGCTCACTGTCCGCATCAAAGTACGTGCTGAAGCCACGCACGCGCAGCCCATGCAGCACCGCGCGCCCCAATAAACCACTGGTTTGCCAACGACACGTCAAGTAAATGTAGGTATCAGTTTCGCGCATCGCTGTGCTTCATAAGCTCAAGTTGATCTAGTCAAAGCATAACATAGGCGCACGGCTTCATCCAGAGGGCAAGCATTAAGGTTGAAGCGCGCGCATGAATAACGGTTGGCGAACCCAAAAGCAGACCTGAAACCATGTTTTTAAGCCTAAATTCTGGCAATTTTTGGCTCAACAAAGCGCTTTCTCAAGTCGTTTCACAAGGTTTGCCAATAGTAACGTTTATGTGGGCAGCACCGATAATGCCACTTACGGTAAACTAGCCTTAATATGGAACCCGAATTAACGTTATATTTGATGAATTAAAGACATGCGCAATCGCAATTTACTTATCAAAATGCAATCTTAGAAGCGGAAATCATCCGATAAGATGCAATATCGATATGTGACTGAAAAAGAAAATTACGAAGATTTCGCGGCGGGACGGGTGCTGCTTTCGCAAGGGGGTATGACCTCGTTTCCGGTGCGACTAGCCAGCGAAATTTTCCAGCGGTGCGCCGATTACTTACCAACCGGGCGTCGTCTGCGTATATATGATCCCTGTTGTGGTGGCGGATACCTCTTGACCGTGCTTGGTTTTCTGCACGGTGGTTGCATTCAATCTCTGCACGGCTCGGACATCAATTCAGACCTAGTCAGGCTGGCATCCGACAACCTACGATTGTTGACTGTCGAAGGCTTAAACACACGGCGTGACACCTTGCACGGATTAGCAGACACGTACAACAAATCCTCGCATCATGACGCACTCAAAAGTGTTGAGCGACTTCGCCAGTGTTTACCCGCCTCACCGATCACCACCCAAACTTGGGCGGCAGATGCTCTACAACTAACCGCCGATACTGCATCAGTTGACCTCATCATCTGTGATGTACCCTATGGCAATATCACTGACTGGCAAACTGATGCTGACGACAATCTAATATCCGCCTTATTGCAAGCTCAGTATGAGGCACTAATCACAGGCGGGATTGCCGCCGTGATTAGTGATAAATCACAGCAAGTGACCCATACCCGTTACAAACGACTCCAACAAGAAACTATCGGCAAACGCCGTTTTCTAATCTTGCAGAAGGCATAAATTACCCAAATCACCTGCTGACGAAACATAGCCACAGGGTTATGAATTGGTGGGCTAAAGCCCAATATGGTTGAGTCAAGGTCAAAAAGACCCTTTGATGACGTGGTGTGGCAGACATGAAACTACCAACACCGCGTGGTAAAGCGATCGTTTTTGGTATACTAGCGCGCGTCAACCACGCCAAAGAGGACGTATCAGTGACGCAGCAGCCGCGTTTATTATATATCGGCAATCATGCCGGACATTTTGTTTCACACCGCTTGCCCATTGTGCTGCGCGCACGAGCGGCGGGTTATGCCGTGCAAGTCGCGTTTCCACCCGCGCCTGCGGAAGTTGAACGTATTCACGGGGAAGGCTTGCCCTATCACCCGATCCCGCTGTCACGGCAGGGCAAAAACCCACTGGCGGAACTCGCCACGCTGCGCGCCATCAACACGCTGATCACGCACACGCAGCCGCACATCGTGCATAACTTCACCATCAAACCCGTGATTTATGGCAGCACGCTGGCACGCCTAAGGCGCGTGCCGGCGGTGGTCAACTCGATCACCGGTTTGGGGGCGCTGTTCGTCAATCACGATCCGCGCACGCGCGCGCTGCGGGGCGTGGTCAAGTGGGCATATCGCGCGGCGCTGCACCACCCCAACAGCCGCCTGATCTTCCAAAACCCGGACGATCAAGCCGTGTTCAACGACAGCGGCATTCTGCCGAGTGAGCGTTCGCTGGTGATCAAAGGATCGGGCGTCGATTTAACCCAGTTCACACCGCAGCCCTTTCCCGACGGCGATCCGGTGATCGTGATGGCGTCGCGCATGATGTGGGAAAAAGGCGTGGGTGAGTTTGTCGAAGCGGCGCGCCGTTTGCGGGCGGAAGGTGTGCGCGCGCGCTTTTTGCTGGTGGGCGACGGCGATCCGGGGCATCGTGGCATGATCGA
>JBGSRB010000072.1:0-4040 GCA_041737735.1 Anaerolineae bacterium
ACGGGCGCGGATGTGGCGCTGGTCGTCGTGGGCGATCTGTCGGGTTTGGGCGCGGGCTGCACGGTGGGCGAAAGCCTCGATAACGCGAGTCTGCGGCTGCCCGGCGCGCAGCAAGCGCTGATCGAAGCGATCCACGCGACGGGTACGCCCGTGGTGCTGGTGCTGGTCACAGGCAGACCGTATGACCT
This sequence comes from Anaerolineae bacterium, assembly GCA_041737735.1. Classification (GTDB taxonomy): domain Bacteria; phylum Chloroflexota; class Anaerolineae; order Aggregatilineales; family Phototrophicaceae; genus Flexifilum. Next base: position 189 of record JBGSRB010000072.1, read on the forward strand.
GTCATGGGCGGCAGAACATCTGCCCGCGTTGATCCAAGCATGGTTCCCCGCGCAGGAAGGCGGCGCGGCGCTTGCCGATGTGCTGTTCGGCGCGGTGAGTCCGAGCGGACGGCTGCCCGTGTCATTTCCGCGTTCGGTCGGGCAAGTTCCGGTGTTTTACAACCACAAGCCATCGGGCGGGCGCTCGAACTGGCAAGGGCAATACGTCGATTCGCCCACCACGCCGCTGTATGCCTTCGGTCACGGCTTGAGCTATACGCAGTTCACCTACAGCGACTTGCAACTTAGCGCCGCGCAGATCGCGCCGACCGAGACGATCAACGTCAGCGTGCAGATCACCAACAGCGGTCAGCACGCGGGCGAAGAAGTGGTGCAGCTTTATGTCGCTGATCCGATTGCCAGCGTCACGCGCCCCGTCAAGCAGTTGAAAGGCTTCACGCGGGTGGCGCTGCAACCCGATGAAACGCGCACCGTGCAGTTTACGCTCGACGCGCGGCATCTGGCATTTTACAACGCCGACATGCGCTATGTGGTCGAGCCGGGTGAAATTACCGTGCTGATCGGCGCAGCGTCGGATGATATTCGCCAGCAAGCAACCTTCGAGATCGATGGCGCGGTCACGCCCGTTGAACCCGTGTTCACGACGCCCGTGCATGTTGAATAAACCGAAGCAATCGAGGCGCATAGGTCTGCGCCTCTTGCTTGCATTCCGCATCGACCAAATTTATGGATAACCACAACATGATTGCAAAAGTGAGTTTAGCCCTACTGCTGCTGCTGCCCTTCCTGAGCCTGAACGCCCGCGCCCAAACTGAATCCGAAGGACTAGGCGCATTTTACACGGGGGAATATCCCAACTTGTTACGTGAATGGGGCTTGAGCGACGCCGAGATTCAAGCGCGCATCGACATGGCATGGGATCAGTTGTTTTACGGCAGCGACACCACGCAGCGGGTGTATTATCCCGTGGGCGCTGACATGGCGTACATGCTCGACGTGAACAACGGCGATGTTCGCAGCGAAGGCATGTCTTACGGCATGATGATCGCCGTGCAGATGGATAAGCAGGAAGAATTCAACCGCCTCTGGAATTGGGCGAAAACCTATCTATATTGGGCGGAAGGTCCGCACGCGGGCTATTTCTCGTGGCAAGCGCTGCCCGATGGCACACGCCTTGACTCGAACTCCGCGCCCGATGGCGAAATATGGATGGCGACCGCGCTGTTCTTCGCTGCCGCGCGTTGGGGCAACGGCGCAGGCATCTACGACTACGAAGCCGAAGCGAACGCCATCCTGCAAGCCATGCTCAGCAAAAGCGGACAAAACACGCTGGTGACGGATATGTTCAATGCCGAGCATCACATGGTGGTGTTCGTGCCGCAGTTGGGACAGATCAGCCAATTCACCGATCCGTCGTATCACACGCCGCATTATTTCGACTTATGGGCGCGTTGGGCGCAGCAGGATAACGAGTTCTGGGCGCGTGCTGCCGAAGTCAGCCGCGAGTTCTGGCACACCACCGCACACCCGGAAACCGGACTCATGCCCAATTATGCTGAATTCACGGGCGAGCCACGTCCGTGGGGCGATTACGGCGAATTCTTTTATGCCGACGCTTGGCGCGGCGCGATGGTGGTCGCCAACGATTATGCGTGGTTCGGGGTCGATCCGTGGCAAGTCGAACAGTCGGATCGCCTGCTGGCGTTCTTCCACGATTTAGGTGTCGGGCAGTATAACAGCCGCTTCTATATCGACGGCACGCCCGCCAACCCGCAGCACCGATCCACGGGCTTGATCGCCATGAATGCGACAGCGGCGCTGGCAGCATCGAGCGCTATTCGTTGGGATTTCGTCGAAGAATTCTGGAACACGCCGATTCCGACGGGGCAGTATCGCTATTACGATGGCTTGCTCTACTTCATGGCGCTGCTGCAATTGAGTGGCAACTTCCAGATTCATCATCTGGATGCGTGATTAGCGTGAGGTTGTAGGGGCGTAGCAGTGCTGCGCCCCCACCCTAAGACACTATGCCTTAGTTATACCCCAACACATCGACCACCGAACGCACGGCGGACGCGCTCTTTTCGAGCATCGCTTTTTCTTCGTCGTTCAGTTCCATCTCGATCACGCGCTCGACACCCGCCGCCCCGATGATCGCCGGGACGCCGACATACAAGCCGTTGTAACCATACTCGCCATTGAGCAGCACCGCCGACGGGATCACGCGCTTTTGATCGCGGATCACGGCTTCGACCATCTCAACTGTACCAGCGGCGGGCGCATACCACGCGCTGACGCCAACCAAGCCGACGATCTCGCCGCCGCCCTTGCGGGTGCGCTCGATGATCGCTTGCAGCTTGTCTTCCGCCATCAGTTCGCGCACGGGGATGCCTGCCACCGATGTATGACGCGGCAGCGGCACCATTTCATCGCCATGCCCGCCCAACACGATGCCGTGAATGTCGCGCACGCTGACGCCCAATTCCAGCGCCAAGAACGCCTTGTAACGCGCCGTATCCAGCGCGCCCGCCTGCCCGATCACGCGCGCCGCCGGGAAACCGCTTTCCTGCAACGCGACATGGCACATGGCATCCAGCGGATTCGAGACGATGATCAACACGGCGTTGGGTGAATACTGCGCCACCTGCCGCGCGACATCGCCCACAATTTGCTGATTGGTCTTGACCAACTCATCACGACTGGGGAACGTGCCATCGGGCTTCTTCTTGCGCGGAACACCCGCCGTGATCACGACGACATCCGAGCCAGCGCTCAGCGCATAATCGCTGCCGCCCGTGATGCTCAAGTCGAATTTCATCACCGGACTGGCTTCGGTCAGGTCGAGCGCTTTACCCTTCGCCACGCCATCGAGAATGTCGATCAAGACGACATCCGCTAATTCACGGTTGGCGATCCAGTGTGCGCAGGTCGCGCCGACGTTGCCCGCGCCCACCACAGTAACTTTGCTGCGTGCCATTGTTTGTGTCTCCATGCTGTAAAAATGCAATCCGATTAAGGATAACATCCCCGCGTGGGCGCGCAACTACAGGAACTTAGAGAATCGCGGTGATGAATGTCACACGGTGCGCGCGCGGTTAGTAAGTTTCGCCCAAATGCGTGAACGCCGCCAGATCGAGCAGCTCCCACGTCGCGCCATCATACGTGATCTCGGTCACGCTAGTGTTGAACACACTGCGATTCCGCAGCGGATCCGTCTCGCCAAACAGTTTTTGCAGCAGCATCCGAATCACGCCGCCATGCGTGACCAGCGCCACCGTTCCCGCCTTTTCTTGAGCGACGATGTCGAGCAGCGCGGCATAAGCACGATCCTGCATCGCGCGCCGCGTCTCGCCTTCGGGAATGGGATAATCCATGTAATCATAGCGCATCGCGCTGACCACTTCGGGGAATTTGATCGTGTGTTCGCTGTGCGTCAACCCTTGCAGCACGCCCAAATTCATCTCGCGCAGGCGTTCATCATGGGTGACGTTGAGCGCATGGGTCTCAGCGATGATCTGCGCGGTGGCAGCCGCGCGCTGTAAATCGCTGCTGTAGATGGCATTCACGGTGCGCGCTTGCAAATGCTGGGCAAGCTGGCGCGCCTGCTCGCGTCCGGCGTCGTTCAAGGGAATATCGATCATCCCCTGCCAGCGCCCTTCGACGTTCCAATCGGTTTGTCCGTGCCGAATGAGCAAGATGTGCAGCATGGCAATCTCTCCCCGTGCAATGCGGATGTATGAACAACGGTCATAAGACCCCAAGCATACCGCAAATTCGGCATTTTCCGTCATGCAATCCTCTTGTATAATAGGGGAGTCACTCACACGGAGAGGTGCCAGAGTGGTTGAATGG
>JBGSRB010000116.1:0-3266 GCA_041737735.1 Anaerolineae bacterium
GCCGATCCCCGCCCCGCGCACAATGTGCATAAGGATCGTTTCCACTTGATCATCGGCGTGGTGCGCGGTAGCGATAGAGTGCAGATTGTGCTTGCGCGCTATCCCTGCCAACCAGTCATAGCGTGCGCGCCGCGCGGCGGCTTCGCTGCCCATGCCCCACTTACGCGCCAACGCCGCTACATCAACTTGCCCGATCACACAGGGAACGCCCCACGCATCCGCCAGCGCGCGGGTATACTCGACGTCGTCCGCGCCCGCTTGACCGCGCAGACCGTGATCGAGTGTAGCCGCGATCAATGTCAGACTCAGTTCTTCCCGTAACTGCGCCAGCGTGTGCAGCAGCGCCAATGAATCCGCGCCGCCGCTGACCGCCACCAACAGCGCGTCAATCCCTCGCCCAGTTAGAAATTCACGCAGCCCCGTCAACATTTGTGTTCCCAAACCCTATCCTTACGAGCGTCATTGTATAATGGATGTAGAGAAACACATACGCGCTTTCGCACCAACATAAGGGGCGTTTTATGACCGATCTAACGCGCGTGCTGAAGCAAGTCGAATTGTTCTATGGGTTGAATGACCTCCAGCTTGATGCGTTGGCGGGCATCGCCCAACGCGAAGATTATTTACTGGGCGCGCCGATCCTCGAACAGGGACAGCTCGGCAGCAGCATGTACATCATCGCTGATGGACAAGTCGAGATCGTGCGCGTCAATGCTGATGGCGGCGCGCGCACCGCGATCTTTCTCGGCGTGGGACAGGTATTCGGGGAACTGGCGCTGCTCGATTTCGGCGCGCGCTCGGCGTCGGTGCTGGCAGATGAGGACCCGACCACACTCTACCGCCTCGACCGCGACGCGGTGAACACACTGTGCCAAGCCGATACCGCGCTTGGTTATGTCCTCATGCACAACCTCGCGCGCGATCTTGCGTTTAAGCTGCGTCACGGGGGCTAACCCCACAACATGGAGGCAGCATCATGATCTACAAGGTCAGCTACGTCATCCTCGGCGGACAGCACCCCGGCGGCATCAAAAATCAAAACGAACGCCCGCAGGTGGGCGACCGGGTGCGTTTTGGTCGGCAAACCTTTGAAGTCGTCGAAGTGAGCGAGATCATGCCCGCGCGCGGTGAGTTCGCGTTTCTGCACGCGACCGCCAAGCCGATCAGCAAGACGTGAGCGCACGCGCACGGCGGATCGTGTGCCAAGCGGATATAACCAGTTTGCGCGCCCAACCCATGCCCGCTTTACACTATATACTATGTGAAGGTTAAGCTGGTTTCGTTTGAGGTTCGCGCGTGGATCGTCGTCTAATCACTATTTTCATCATCGTGTTTGCCAATCTTATGGGCGCAAATATCGTGCTGCCCACCCTGCCCCTCTACAGCACGCGCGAATTTGGCGCATCGCCCGAACAGGTGTCGTGGCTGCTGGCGGCTTACTTCATCGCGCTGTTCATCGCCGCGCCGTGGATCGGGCGCTTAAGTGATCGCTATGGGCGCATTCCCATCCTCATCATCAGTCAGTTGGGAACATTCGTCAGCTTCATCATGATGGGAACTGCCACCGCGCTGCCGCTGCTGCTGGCGGGGCGCGTTCTCGATGGCATCACGGGCGGCAACATTATTGTGCTGCAAGCCTATATCACCGACATCACCGCGCCTAAAGATCGCACACGCGCGCTCGGCTTGATCTGGATGGCGTTCGGCTTGGGCTTCATGTTCGGACCCGCAATTGGCGGAGTCGTCAGCGGCTTGACCGATGATCGGATGCCCTTCTGGATCGGCGCAGGCTTCGCCCTGCTCACCGTGGTGTTAACCTTGCTCACGCTGCGCGAAAACATGACTCCCGCTGAACGTGCCGCGCGTCGTGCCACCCAGCGTCCGCTGCGCGCTGATGAAATTCTGCATAATCCGCCGCTGCTGCTCATCCTGCTGATCGGCTTCGGCGCACAGTTCAGCTTATCGCTCATGATCTCGTCGATTGCGCTGTTCAGCGAAGCCGTGATCTTCGCCGGACAAAGCGCTAACCAAGTCAATATCGGCGTGGGCTTGTTGCTGGCGTGTGTCGGCGTCGGGCAATTCTTCACGCAGGTATTTCTGATCAAGCGCTTGGTGCCACGTTATGGCGAACAACGCATGGTTTTGATCGGCACGGTGCTGCGCGGCGTAGCGCTGCTTTCGCTGACGGTGTTCACGTCGCCATTTCTGGTGGGTGGCTTCTCGCTGCTGCTGTTCGCGGCGGCTTCCGGCGTGATGATGCCCTCACTGCAAACCCTCGCCACGTATACCGTGGACAGCGCACGCACCGGCGGGGTGATCGGCGTGTATCAATCGTCGATCAGCTTGGGCATCATCTTCGGAACGGCGATCGCGGGGGTGCTGTTCTCAAGCGCGCCCACGCTGCCCTTTTTCGTCGGCGGCATCATGATGTTCATCATCGCCGTTCCCGCTGTGGCGCTGGTGCGGCGCGGCGTGTTAATGCCAGCGGCAGCCTGAGCAAAACGCGCTACAATCACGCGCATCGTATCTCATCTCAGCAAGGATCAAGCCTCATGCCGCACATTCAGCAGCAGACCACGCCGCGCACCCCAATTGCGGATCAGCGCGAGCGTTACTTGGCACACACCGACAATTTAATGATGGTCGTGATCGACTTCAACGACGGGCCCGCCACACAACCCGATCCGCCGCACCAGCACCCACATGAGCAAATCAGCTATGTGGTGGCGGGCGAATTGATTTTCTTTCTCGATGGCGCACCGCACACCATGCAAGCGGGCGATATGATCACTGTGCCGGGCAACATTCCGCACTGTGTGCAAATCTTAAGCGAACACGCCCGCGTGATCGATGCCTTTACGCCCTTACGCGACGAATTTCTCAAGTAGGCGCGCCTCATGTTCGATATCGTCACACTTGGCGAAACCATGATCCGCCTGACGCCGCCCGATTTCGCGCTGCTCGAAACCACCACAGCATTGCAGGTGCATGTCGGCGGCAGCGAGTCGAATGTCGCGGTCGGGCTGGCGCGCCTCGGCGCGTCGGTCGCGTGGCTCTCACGGCTGACACGCCACCCCTTCAACGATCAGATCGTCAATCTGCTGCGCGGGCAAGGCGTCAATGTCGAGCATGTCATCTGGACGGATGCGGATCGCGTCGGTTTGTATTTTCTCGAAGAAGGCACACCGCCGCGCAGCAGCCGCGTGATCTATGACCGCGCCAACAGCGCGATGGCGCACATCATGCCCGCCGATCTGCCCGCTGAC
>JBGSRB010000151.1:0-5292 GCA_041737735.1 Anaerolineae bacterium
ATCTGCTGCTGCTGACGCAACGTTGGACGGTGGCGCTGATCGGCGGCGGTGCGTTGATCGGCGCGGCGGCGGCGATCTTTTTTTACACGGGTGCGCCGTACCCCAATAATTTCGTGTCGTTTTTCGTGCGCCAAGTCAGCGAGAATCCAACGCCGGGGCATGTCACATATATATTGGGCGCGTTCTTGCTCGAAAACACGGCGCGCATTGGGCAGGGCAGCCCGCTGACGGTGATCGCGCGTGTGCAAATTATGGGGCTGCTGACGTGGTTGCTGCTGGTGTTGTATTTGCGGAACGGGCGATTGTTTCCGCGCTGGCGTGGGCGGGCGCGCGCGGCACTGATGCCCGCTGAAGGCTGGCTGCATGTGTTCAACCTGGGCGCGATCTTGTATCTGCATGTGCAGATATATGTGATCGACGGCTGGATCGATTACCGCGTGATGGCGCCGCACTTGCTATTCTCGCTGCTGCTGCTGGTCGCGTTCCAGCGTTATCGCGCGGTGCTGGTGGTGATCGCGCTCAATGTGGCGTTCGCGGGGGTGTTCTGGTCGGGCTTTAATGCGCTGAATGCGTGGAAATTTCGCGGTGATGTGGAACAACGCGCCGCGTTCAGCCGCGCGCTTGATCACGTGCTGGTGTATGATCCGGCGGCGGATTCGGCGTGGTGCAATACAATCTTGACGCAGGGCTATCCACCGGAACTGACCGAACTGCCAGCGGGCATCGGCTTTACCGTGAACGTGAATGACAGCGTGCGCTCGCCCATGCAATCGCGCTATGTGCTGGCGGATGCCATGTTCGACGACGCGCTGACGCCACTGGCGGAAACGCCCATCGGCACGCTGTATCGCAATGACGCGGTGGCATGTTGATCCGCGCGCGATTGGTCTTAAGTGGCACTACAGATCGCGCGGCGCTAACGCTACTCTGAACGCAACTCGCACCGTAATTCTACGGTCATAACGGACACATTTTAGGCGTAAGGGTAGGATCATGACGGACTTCACGAATGGACATAACAACAACGGCACGCACGGCGAAACTGGCACGCCCGCGTTAAAGCGCGGCTTGGCGCAGATGCTTAAGGGCGGCGTGATCATGGATGTGGTCACGCCCGAACAGGCGAAAATCGCGGAAGACGCGGGCGCGGTGGCAGTGATGGCGCTGGAGCGGATTCCGGCGGATATTCGCGCGGATGGTGGTGTTTCCCGCATGAGCGATCCCGACATGATCGAAGGGATCATCGCGGCGGTCACGATTCCGGTGATGGCGAAAGTGCGCATCGGGCATTTCGTCGAGGCGCAAATTCTGGAAGCGCTCGGCATCGATTATATCGACGAGAGCGAAGTGCTGACTCCGGCGGATGAAGAGCATCATATCAACAAGCACAAGTTCAAGGTGCCGTTTGTGTGCGGCTGTCGCAATCTGGGCGAAGCGCTGCGGCGCGTGAACGAAGGCGCGGCGATGATCCGCACCAAAGGCGAAGCTGGCACGGGCGATGTGGTCGAAGCGGTGCGGCACGCGCGCGCTGTGACCAGCGAGATTCGCCGCCTGACCACGCTGGATGAGGACGAATTGTTCACATATGCCAAGAACATTCAAGCGCCGTTTGATCTCGTCCAAGAGACGGCGCAGCTTGGACGCTTACCCGTGGTCAATTTTGCGGCGGGCGGCGTGGCGACTCCGGCGGATGCCGCGTTGATGATGCAGTTGGGCATGGATGGCGTGTTCGTCGGTTCGGGGATTTTCAAGAGTGGTGATCCCGCGAAGCGCGCGAAGGCGATTGTCGAAGCTGTGACGCATTTTCAGGATGCGGGTGTGCTGCTGAATGTCTCGCGCGCGTTGGGCGAGGCGATGGTGGGGCTGAATGTTAGCACCATGCCCGAAGGTCAGAAGATCGCCACACGCGGCTGGTAATGTGTTAAGCGGCGGGCGTATCACGCAAGCAGTACTGACTGATACGCCCGCTTGTATCCTCGCTGGATCAACCTCTAAACACGATTTGTACAATGTGATTGCGTGACCTATAATGACCCCTCATTATGCTTTAACGCGCGGAGGGAACACGTGGACATCGCATTGCGTCCGGTTACAAGCGACAATTGGGAAGCCGTAGTACGCTTAAAACCTAAGCGTCAACAATTAAATTGGGTGACGCCAAACTGGTATTCGCTGCTCGAAATCGTGTTTGAAAATTCGCCCATGGCATCGATGGGAATTTACGCGGGTGAGAAGCTCGTGGGGTACACGATGTACGGCTATGACGACGAAAGTAAGCGCCATTGGCTCGTGCGCTTTATGATCGATCGCAAGCAGCAAAAACGGGGTTATGGACGCGCCGCGCTCAATCTGATCGTGCAAACCTTGTGGGCGCAACCTGAATGCACCGCGATCTATTTAGGTGTCGAACCCGAGAATGTCCCGGCGCGTGAGCTTTACGCCAGCTTGGGCTTTGTCGATACAGGTGAAGTCGAATGGGGCGAACTGATCTATCGGCTGGATCGCGTGGCACAGGTAGTCACGTGACGCAGTGGGGACGATCCGCATGATCGTCCCGTATTGATCGCCGTTAGAACCGGATCGTGAATTGATGCACGGCATCTTCAATCACATCGACGCCCAAGCCGTAACCCTCCGGCGCGTAGACCATGCCATTGACATGCGCCACCGGATTCCGCACCAGTTCATGATGGAGCGCGGTGGGGATCGGTTTTAACTCGAACATCGTGCGCAGCGGCGCGCACAGCGATAAATGGATGCTGGCGGCGGTGTTGATGGCGCTGCTGTAGCTGTGCGCGTCGATAGCGACGTTGTAACGCGCGGCAAGCTGAATCGCTTTCCACATGCCGGTGATGCCTTCGGCGCGTCCAGCGTCGATCAGGATCACGTCGCACACGTCGGCATCGAGCAGGCGCTTGTAATCGTGCAGCGTATACAGGCGTTCGCCGAAAGCGATCCTCATGCCCGGCACGGCGGAGCGCAAATGCTGGTAAGCGCTGAAATTATCGGGGTGAAACGGGTCTTCGATCCACGTTAAGCCGTGTTCGTGCATGGCGTGGGCGGTGTAGACCGCGCGCGGAATATCCCAACGGCAGCGCGCGCCCACATCGATGATCAAGCCGGCATCGGCGCCAATGGCGGCGCGCACAGTTTTGACAAAGTGAATATCGCGCGCGGCATCCACGCCGAGATTAGCTTCGCCCTTCTTGCCGAAGCCCACTTTGACCAGTTTGTAACCCGCGCGGATATGTCCCGCGAGTTCGTCCGCCATCGCGTCGATGGTGGCAGCTTTCGGGTGGGAACTGGCGCAGGCGGGCAGGGCGTCGGTGAGCGCGCCGCCGAGCATTTGCGATAAATTGAGCTTGAGCAGCTTGCCTTTTAAGTCCCACAATGCCATATCAATTGCGCTGATGGCAAACCCCGCGATCCCGCCCACGTCGCCATACCACCACACGCGCTCGCGCAAATTGTGCCAGTGAGTTTCGACGTTGTAAGCATCGCCGCCGATGATCAGTTCGCGCAAGCCCTGTTCGATCAGCGCACTGGTGGCAGCGGTGGCTTCACGAAACAGCGTGAAGGCTTCGCCCCAACCGACCGTGCCATCGGCGGCTTCGACGCGCACGATCACGACATAGCGCGTCGAGTAATTATCGACCGCTTCGAGATATTCAATCGGGAACACATCCAGCTTAGTGATGATCATGATCGCGCCTCACTCAATCGACCCGATAACGCGCGACATAGGCGCGGTCGAGTTCGATGCCCAGTCCTGGTTGATCGGACAGCGTGTAGATGCCATTTTCCAGCGGGCGCGGCTGCGTTTGGATGTCCCAGAAGATCGGGTCGCGGTCGCGGTGGAAACATTCGACATACGTCCCATGGGCGATGCTGGCGAGTAAATGCGCCGAGACCTGCGCTTCTTCATGATGCGCCATTTGCACACCATAGACCGCGCACAGTGCCGCCACCCGCCGCCAGATCGAAGGGCCACCGCCCCACGATGAGTCGAAATTGCAGTAATCGACGCTGCCGCCCGCCACCAGATCGCGCACGCCGTCGATGCGATACTCACTTTGTCCGGCGGTCACAGGGATGCCCGTCGCCAAGCGCACATCGCGCAGCCAGCGCTTATCGTTGTACCAGCGCACAGGTTCTTCAAACCAGATCAGCGGGATGTCCGCTGCCTGCGCCAGCCGCACAAACTGGATCGTTTGCTGCAAGTCGTAGCCCTGATTGGCATCGACCATTAAGTGAAAATCCGCGCCGCCGACTTCACGCGCGACCTGCAACCGTTCAATATCTTCCGCCGGAGTCGCGCCGCCGACTTTGAATTTCATGCCGATTACGCCGTAAGCGACGTAATCGCTCACTTCGCGGGCGAGTTCGTCGCGCGTTTGCCCGTAATAACCGCCGATGGCGATCATGGGTAGGCGATCCGTAAAGCCGCCCCACACGCGATAGAGCGGCATCCCCAACGCCTTGCCGATCGTGTCCCATAAGGCGGTATCGACCGCCGAGATCGCCTGCATGACCACGCCGCGATCGCGCAGAATGTCATAGGTCGCGGGCTTCATGCGTTCCCAGCAGCCTTCGATGTTGAACACGTCCATGCCGATCAACGCGGGTGCGAGTTCGTCCTGAATAATCTTGCGGACGATGGGCTGTTCGTCGTCGGTGTCGCCTGTGTAGACCTCACCGATCACGCCTTGCTGGGTCAAAATCCGCGTGATGATGGTGCAACGATTTTGCATGGCATATTTGCTGCCGCGATAGACGCGGTTCAGCGGCACGCGGATCGCTTCGGTTTCGATGGCTTGAATGGTCAGTGATCCGGGCGTAGAGAAGGGGCTGAGCGGCGCGTTTAACAATTTTATAACTCCTGCTAGCATGAAAAATCTTGTTGATTCACAGTTTCAACAAGTATAAACAAATTTCAGCAAGAATCAACAAATGAGGGCGACCTCTAGATCACCCTCAGCGAATGTACGCGCTCACTCAAAGCGGATCGTATATGCCATCGGCACAGTAGTGACGGGCGCGAATGGCGACACCGCGACGATCACGCGGTAGGTGTCGTCAGGAATTTCGAGCAGCCATTCGTCCGCGCCCGTCTCGACGCGAAACGGCTTAATCGTGATCGTGTTGGCGCGCAGCAGCACGAACTGCACCCACGTGCTTTGCGGCAGACGATTGTCCGTCCACACCCAACCGGCTGATTCCCACCTGCCGCCACCGATCTCGAAGTTGTCCGCATAATCGAACGCGGCGATCCGGACATTATCCACTGCCATG
>JBGSRB010000190.1:0-7521 GCA_041737735.1 Anaerolineae bacterium
CACGGGCAACGGATCGATCACCAATTTCCCGTTCGTGCCGACGATCAAGATCGTCACGACGACGGCGCGTTACGATCTGCTGCGCGCCGAGATGGATGTCAATGCGGGCGCGTATCTCGATGGCGTGCCGATGGACACACTGACCGAGCGCACCGTCGAGCTGACGCGCGCAGTCGCGGGGGGTCAGCGCACGGCGGGCGAACGCGCCGGACACGCCCAAGTCCAAATTTGGCGTGATTGGCACAGCGTGAGTCAGGGTGCGGCGCAGGTTTTTTCGGGCATCGCGCACACGATCACGACTGATCTGCCAGCGCGCGATCTGCGGATTCCGCTGTTCGCCACCGCACACGGAACGGCTGCCGATCAAGTGAGCGTGATTCTGCCGACGAGCCTGTGTTCCGGGCAGATCGCGCGGCTGTGCGCCGAGCAGATCACCGAGCGCTTTGGGCGGCGCTGCATCGCGCTGGTGCATACGGAAGGCTGCGGCACGTCCAGTGAAATCGAGTTCAACCGGACGATGATCGGCTATCTGGCGCATCCAGCGGTGCAGCACGCGCTGCTGCTCGAACACGGATGCGAGAAAACGCACAATGCCTACATGCGCGGCTTGCTGGCAGATGCCGATCTAGATCCGCTGGCGTTTGGGTGGGCGAGCGTGCAGTTGGATGGCGGCATCCAAGCAGTGACCGACAAAATGAGCGCATGGTTTGCGGCGCGCTTCGCCGCGGAAGCGCCGCCGATCATGCGTGAGGCGGGCATGGACGCAGTGCGGATCGGGTTGATCACACGCGGCACGCTGCCCGATCCTGTAGCGCACGCGCTCGATCAAGTGACGCGCGCGCTTGTGGGCGGCGGTGGCTTGCTCGTGTTGTCGGATCAAGATGGACTGCGTGATCATGCCGCGTTTTTGCCCGAACTCGACTGGCAGCCGACGCTCGGTTATGCTCAACAGCCTGTCGCACATGGGCTGCATGTGATGCAAATGGCGTTTGATCATTGGAACGAAACGCTGGTCGGCTTGGGCGCGGCAGGCGTTGATCTGATCGTGGCGTTGACGAGCGCGCCACCACTGCCGGGGCATCCGCTGCTGCCCGTGGTGCAGGTCGGGATCGACGGTGCGGCAGGGGAAGATTACGATCTCGTGCTGGCTGATGACGATCCGCACATGGTCGATGCGCTGTTCGCGTTGATCACGGCGGTCTTGGCGCGCGACTATCAGCCGCGCCAGCACATGCAGGCGAATGTCGATTTTCAGATTTCGCGCGGATTTCACGGCGTTTCGCTGTAGGTCGCTGATCTTGCGGCTAGGCGCGCCGCAGGAACGCGATCACATCCTGATCGATGGTTTCTGCGCCCAGTGTGTGCATCATTGCCAGCGTTTGCGCGCGGTGATCCATGCCGTGATTGACGACATGCAGCACAATTTCGATGATCATCTGCTCAAACGCAGTGCCTTTTGAGTTGTAATAACGCACCGGGCGTTCAAGTTCGGCATCATCCAGCGGTTCGATGGCGGTGCGGAAACGGGCTTCGAGATCATCCCAATACGTGCGGATCGAGTCGCGCGTGGGGAAATCAGCGGCGGTGTAAGTGGGTTGCGGTTGATCGAGCATGCGCGTCAGCCAGACTTCTTCCGCCCACATCGTATGCACGATCTGATTGTGGATCGAACCTTGCGAGTAGGTCAGCGGTTGCGTGAACTGATCATCACTCAGCGCGACGACACAAGCCCACGCGCGCCGGTGCGCCCAATAGTTGTAATCGATGTGCTGCTTGATCATCTGCGTCAGTAAGCTCATGTTCCCTCCGAACACCTAGGGTGTTCTAGCCCGTGCCGCTGTTGGTTTCGAGAATCTTGAGCCAATCGATCTGACCATCAGGTAGAATGTATTGGGTTTGTAAGGCGTCGATCAACTCTTGCTCAAGCAGAGTCCGTTCCACAGCAAATGAACGATTACGTCCATCAGCGCTTTTGCCCACCTGCTCCAAAATGCGTTGATAAAGTTGGTCGTCGTTCGATAAAAACGCCCAAAAGCGCTGCCCAGAACGCCGCACATATAACCCCGTGTCACGTTCCGGTTCTTTACCATAACAAATTCCTAATACCGCTTGCAAGGGCAGATGATGACGCGATTGTCGCTGAACCTGCAACGCTGTGCGAAAATTCGTCTCCAAACTTTGATACTGACTGCTGTTACCCCAATTTCCACCTGACTTGATAGCCACTAAATAACGTATTCCCGCATCATCAAATTCAAGATCAATGCCCCGTGCTGATGATTTACGACCGTCACAGGTCATAGCCGAAACATGCAGCGCAATATTTTCAAGCAGATCACCAAACCGCTTTTCTTCGGATGAAGATAAACGCGCATCGAGTAAAGCCGTGATCAGCAGTGCGGGTGTATTCAAGTTTTTAGCGCGAAATAAGAAGATGTTCTTTCGCAAAACATCACGCAAACGCACGCTTTTTAATACACGCTCCTGTGAGTCGTAAAACGCTTCAATCTCGGCGTCGATGAATTCAAATAGGATGGGATAGTTGAGTGTTCTCAAGCGTTCTTTCTCCAACGGGCGTATTGGCAACGCGCACAGCGGCAACCGCGAAGTATTTGGGCGACTTCTCAATGCCGATGTGCGCGCGTTTAAGACCTTTAGCAGCGACGCATGTTGTTCCTGAACCAGCAAATGGGTCAAGGACTATATCGCCCGGCTGTGTGAACAGTTTGATAAACCATGAAGGCAGTTCCAAAGGAAACGCAGCGCTGTGACGGCGGTTTGATGTTTCGGTTGCCATATGCAGCACGTTGGTGGGATACACCAGATCACGCCCCACCCAGTTCGAGATGTTCTTGCCGAATCCGCTTGCCACGCGCGACTCATCCCGCCGTTTATCAGTCTCACTCAAGTTACGCAAACGTGTTTCCGCCCAATCACCGATGGGTGTCATGACAGCATCTTGATACATGGCGAACTTGCGTTCTTTTGTGAAATGCAGGCAGCGTTCCCATGAATCACGGAAGCGGTTGGGCCACTTGCCGGGATACGAATTCTTCTTATGCCAGCAGTATTCCTCAGTCCACAGCCAACCTTGTTTCCGCATCTCCAAAATGAGTTCCAGCACGTAAGTATGACGTTCGCCATTGACAACACGCTCTTTGATATTCAACACGAACGAGCCATCCGGCTTAAGAACGCGGTAAAGCTGCGCGCTGATGGGCAGAAACCACGCGACATAATTATCAGGGTGACTGCCGCCATACGTATTTTTACGTTGATCGGCATAGGGCGGCGATGTGACGATTAAATTGACACTAGCATCGGCAAATAATGGCAGAATATGTTCAGCATCTGCACAATACAGCGTGTTCAGGTGGGGATATTCACAAGTCATAGCAGCTCAAACCTATCATCATGGGGCTGTATTGTAGCATCAGTTGAATTATGTTCCCTCTGTCAATGGTTGCGAACGGGATCGCCAGCGTCGCCACAAGCGCAGCCACGCCGCCGGATTGACCAATCCGCCCGGCACATACACGATCATCACCAGCAGCACCAATCCGTTGAACACGCCGCGATACTGCTGCAAGAAGCGCAGCACTTCGGGCAGCGCGCCCAACACCATGCCGCCCACAATGGGTCCCACAAATGTTGATGTGCCGCCCAACACCGCGAACGCCAGAATATCCACCGCTTGATTGAAGCCGTAAGCGTCGGGCGTGATGATGCGCGTCAGGTGTCCTTGAAACACGCCCGCCGCGCCCGCCAACATCGCGCTGAGGATGAATACCACATTTTTGACATACACCACGTCGATGCCCATGTTCGCCGCGACGCGCTCATCCTGCCGAATCGCCGCCATCGCCCGCCCAAAGCGCGACCGATGCAAGCGGATGATCACATACGAGACGATGATCAGAAACAGGATCAAGTGCCACGTTTCCGCCAGCTTGGGGATGCCGCGAATCCCGCGCGCGCCGAAGAACAGAGTAAAGCGCGTGGTTTCGCCCGTGACCAGCGTGATCACCCCGCCGATCAACGAGTCGAGATTGAGCAGCAGAATCCGTACGACTTCGCCAAAGCCAATTGTGGCAATCGCCAGATAAATATCGCGCAGACGCAGCACGGGCAAGCCAATCGGCAGCGCAATCACGCCCGCGATCAGCATCCCGCCGATCACGCCGATGCCCAACGGCAGATCAAGCTGCTGCGTGATCAGCACGCCCGCATACGCGCCCACCGCCATAAAACCGGCGTTCGCCAGCGAAAACATGCCCGTGAACAGCGTCAGATAAATGCTTAAGCCCAAAATGGCGTTGACCAGCATGAATTGGAAAACAGGTTCGGTGATGCCGATGCTGCGGAAGAAGTCCATAGAAAGTTACGCCCGATTCTGTTCCGGCTGACCGAGAATCCCCTGCGGACGCACCAGCAGGATCACGAACAGCGCCAGAAAGACAATCGCATCACGGTAGCCGCTGCCGCCGATCACGATGCTGAAGGTTTGCAGCAGCGCCACCAGAAAGCCGCCCAACACCGCGCCCTGAATGCTGCCCAAGCCGCCGAGTACAATCGCCGTCAGCCCGACCAGCGCAATATCCTGCCCGATGAACGGCGTCACGCGCGTGAACGCCAGCCCATACAGCAAGCCGCCCGCCCCACCTAACGCCCCGGCAATGAAAAAGGTCAGCACGTAAATCTGACTGACGTTGATGCCCAACAAGCGCGCCGTGTTCTGGTTGAACGCTACCGCGCGCATCCGCTGACCCAGTTTCGTCCGTGTGACCAGCAGTTGCAACCCGATCATGATCACGATCGACACCACCAGCGCGATCACGCGCACGGGCTGAATATTCACGCCCGCGATCTGGATCGGCGTTTCCGAGATCAGCCCGCGCGGGAAGTATTCTTCCGTCGCGCCGAACAACTGCACGAACAACAACTGCATCAGGTTGACGATCAACAGCGCCGCGCCAATGCTGCTGATCAACTGCGAGATGCGCGGCGCACCACGTTGGCGCAGCGGTAGAAAGGCGACGCGCTCTAAGATTACGCTCAACACGCCCGCGCCGAACATCGCCAGAATAAATGCCAACCACAGCGGCGCATTCAGCAGGCGGATCGCCAGAAAGCCAAAGACCGCGCCCGCCGTAAAGATCGCGCTGTGGGCGAGGTTCAGCACGCCCAACACGCTGAACACCAGCGCATAGCCGAGCGCGAACAGCGCATAGATCGTGCCAAGCGACAGCGCGTTGATCAATTGTTGCAGCAGTTGTGTGGGTTCCATCTAGGCTACCAATAGTTATGGGCGCAAGAACGTGCGATCTCGTCGTCTATGATAACGACAACACGGGTTCGGCTGCAAATTGCCCCAAAACGATGCAAGCCGCGCGCGCATCTCGCGGTATAATGCACAACAATCATGTTTGTCTCAACCGAGATGCAGCGCTTTTTCAGATAGGAGAACCCGACTCATGACGCAAACGTTGGACACCAACTCCCCGCCCCCCGCCATCGCCAGCGAACCAATCATTAGCTGCCAGAACCTCAATAAGTGGTTTGGCGAGTTCCATGTGCTGCGCGATGTCAACGTTGACATTTATCCGCAAGAAGTCGTCGTCGTGATTGGACCCTCCGGTTCGGGTAAATCGACCTTTATCCGCTGCATCAACCGCTTGGAAGAACATCAAGAAGGCACGATCATCGTCGATGACATCGAACTCAGCCACGACGTGCGGAATATCGCCGCCATTCGCCGCGAGATCGGCATGGTGTTCCAGCAGTTTAATCTGTTCCCGCATTTGACGGTGCAGCAGAATATCACGCTCGCGCCGATCAATGTGCGCCACCAACCCAAAGATCAAGCGGAAGCCAAAGCGCGCGAACTGCTGAATCGCGTGGGCATCCCCGAACAGGCGGATAAGTATCCGGGTCAGCTTTCCGGCGGACAGCAGCAGCGTGTTGCTATCGCCCGCGCGCTGGCGATGGAACCCAAAATCATGCTGTTCGACGAGCCGACATCGGCGCTCGACCCCGAAATGATCAAAGAAGTGCTGGACGTGATGAAAGAACTCGCGCGCAGCGGCATGACGATGATCGTCGTCACGCACGAGATGGGCTTCGCGCGCGAAGTGGCGGATCGCGTATTGTTCTTCGACATGGGGCGCATTGTCGAGCAAGGCACGCCCGAACATTTCTTTGACAGCCCGCAGCATCCACGCACGAAATTGTTCTTGTCGCAAATTTTGTAAGGCACCCAACCATGACGCAGCCGCACTATGAGATCGTCGGGCAGTCGCTTCCCCGCAAAGACGCGCGCAGTAAAGTGACCGGACAAGCGCCGTATCCGAGCGATTTT
The DNA here is from genome assembly GCA_041737735.1 of Anaerolineae bacterium. Lineage (GTDB taxonomy): Bacteria > Chloroflexota > Anaerolineae > Aggregatilineales > Phototrophicaceae > Flexifilum. The sequence goes on from JBGSRB010000190.1 coordinate 6,359, forward strand.
GAGATGGACGGTCAATTGTGGATGAAGATCAAATTCAGCGACCGCGCGCACGCCCGCATCATCAGCATGGATACGTCCGCTGCTGAAGCACTGCCCGGCGTGATCCGTGTGTTCACCGCGCAAGATGTCCCCGTGAATGAGTACGGCTTGATCACGAAAGATCAGCCCGTGCTGTGCGGCGTGGGCAGCGCGCAAGCCGGCGCGGACATCGTGCGCTGCTACATGGATCAGGTGGCGCTTGTGGTGGCGGAAAGCGCTGAAATCGCTGCGCACGCCGTCGAACTGATCACGGTTGAATATGAGGACTTGCCGCCCGTGTTCGATCCGTATCTCGCGCTGCAAGCTGATGCGCCGCTGCTGCACGCCGACACGCCCAACAACACCATCGCGCATTATCGCATTCGCAAGGGCGACATGGCGGCGGCTTGGGCAGCCTGTGACGTGATCATCGAAGGCGAATACAGCACGGGTTATCAAGAACATGCGTATTTACAGCCCGAAGCCGGACTCGGCTACATTGATGAGCAGGATCGCGTAACGATCATTGTGGCGGGGCAGTGGGCGCACGAAGATCAAGAGATGATCTATCACGCGCTCAACCTGCCGCCGGAACAAGTCCGCGTGATCTATCCCGCCATCGGTGGGGCGTTCGGCGGGCGCGAAGATATGTCGATCCAGATTGTGCTGGCGCTGGCGGTGCAGCAACTGCGCCGCCCGATCAAGATCATCTGGTCACGCGAAGAGTCGATCCTCTATCACCACAAGCGCCACCCGATCACGGTCAAGACCAAGTGGGGCGCGATGCGCGATGGCACGCTGATCGCCATCGAAGCGGATATTGTGGGCGATGCAGGCGCGTATAACTATACATCGTCGAAGGTGCTGGCGAACGCTAACCTGATGGTCACGGGTCCTTACGTATTCCCGCACTGCCACATCGACACGTATGCGGTCTATACCAACAACATCCCCACGGGCGCATTTCGCGGATTCGGCGCGCCGCAAGCCGCCTTCGCCGCCGAAGGCATGATCAATAAGTTGGCGGACGCGCTCAACATCGATCCGATTACGCTGCGGTTGCACAACAGCATCCAAGAGGGCAGCATTTTATCGGTGGGAACGCCGCTGCCCGCTGGCGTCAGTATGCCGCAGGTGATCGAAGC
>JBGSRB010000210.1:0-2921 GCA_041737735.1 Anaerolineae bacterium
GCGGGCGATTATAGTCCGGGCGCGATGGCGGCGATCTTGGGCATGGACATCGACGCCGTGGTTGAGCTGTGCGCGCGCGCTCAGGCTGATGCGGGCGGCGCTTTGGTGGTGGCGAACGATAATTGTCCGGGACAAGTGGTCATTTCCGGTGCAAGCGTCGCGCTCGACCGCGCGCTCGAATTGGCTAAATCATTCGGCGCCAAGCGTGCGATCAAATTGGCGGTCAGCATCGCGGCACATTCACCCTTGATGCAGCACGCCGCCGACGATTTCGCGCAAGCAGTTCACGCGACCGCGATCATCGATGCCGACACACCGGTGTATGCCAATGTCAGCGCGCAACCGCTCACCAGTGCGGCGCTGATCCGCGCGGAATTGGTCGCGCAGTTGGTCAGCCCGGTGCGCTGGCGCGAAGCTGTCACAGCGATGATCAACGCTGGCGCGCACACTTTTATCGAAATTGGCTCGAAAGATGTACTGACTGGTTTGATGAAGCGCATTGACCCCACCAAACCCGCCTATGCGCTCAACAGTCTTGAAGCGCTGCGGGCTTTCGCCGCGCCGAAAAATTAAAAACACTTTTGCGACAACACTCTTTCAGGTTTGCGGTTCTATTTTTTAGTTTGAGCAGCACGCAAACACACATATACGGAGGAATACACATGTCACAAGTACGACAGCGTTTTATCTTGGCGCTGGCGCTGGTGGGCATTCTGGTGCTGGCAGCGTGCCAGACCGCCACACCGACGCCGACTGCTGTCCCCACGGATCCGCCGACTGTAGAGCCAACCGTCGTTGCGGTTGTGCCGACTGAAGAAGTCACTGAAGAAGCGTTGGTTGAAGTCGAGCCGACGGAAGAAGTCACCCTTGAAGTGACGCCGGAAGTGACCATCGAAGCAGCGATGGTGGAAACGACACCCGAAGCCACCGACGAGCCGATGGTTGATGGTGAACCGACGGAAGAACCCACCGCTGAAATGACGCCCGAAGCCACCGAAGAACCGATGGTTGAAGCCGAACCCGTGAGCATCATCGACACGGCGGAAGCAGCGGGCAGCTTTAGCGTGCTGCTGGCGGCGGTCGAAGCCGCTGGTTTGACCGAAACGCTGGCGGGTGAAGGCACGTTCACCGTGTTCGCGCCCACCGATGAAGCATTCGCTGCCGCGCTCGAAGCGCTCGACATCGAAGCGGCTGATCTGCTGGCGGACACTGAAACGCTGACTGCAATCCTGCTCTATCATGTGGTGGGCGGCGAAGTGCTGGCGGAAGCCATCCTCGGCGCGGAAGAATTCCCGCTGGAAGTCGAAACCCTCAACGGCGCGCTGCTCAGCGTTGACGTTGTGGACGGCGCGGTCGTGATCAACGGCTTGGCGACGGTCGTCGCGGCGGATGTCATCGCCAGCAACGGCGTGATCCATGTCATCGACGCGGTGCTGCTGCCCCCTGCCGCTGAAGAACCCATGATGGAAATGACGCCGGAAGTCACCGACGAGCCAATGGTCGAAATGACGCCCGAAGTCGTTGAAGAACCCATGATGGAAATGACACCGGAAGTCACCGACGAGCCGATGGTCGAGATGACGCCGGAAGTCACCGACGAGCCGATGGTTGACGCCGAACCCGTGAGCATCGTCGATACCGCCGACGCTGCGGGCAGCTTCACCGTGCTGTTGGCGGCGCTCGAAGCGGCGGAACTGACCGAAACCCTGGCGGGTGAAGGCACGTTCACTGTGTTCGCGCCCACCGATGATGCCTTCGCCGCCCTGCTGGAACAGCTCGAAGTTGAAGCGGCTGATCTGCTGGCGAACGAAAGCCTGAGCGACATTCTGCTGTACCACGTTCTCGATAGCGTCGTGTTGTCGGAAGCCATCCTCGCAGCCGAAGAATTCCCGATTGTGGTCGAAACGCTGAACGGCGAGTCGATCAGCATCGCGCTTGAGGACGACGCGGTTGTGATCAACGGCGTGGCGACGGTTATCGCGGCTGATGTGATCGCCAGCAACGGCGTGATCCACGTGATCGATGCAGTGCTGCTGCCCCCCGCTGACGAAGCGGAAGCGGAAATGACGCCGGAAGCGACCGCCGAAGCAATGGTGGACGATGAAGAACAGAATATCGTCGAAACCGCCGATACCGCCGCTCAATTCACGGTGCTGTTGGCTGCGCTGGATGCCGCTGAACTGACCGAAACCCTGTCGGGTGAAGGCACGTTTACCGTGTTCGCGCCGAACGACGATGCATTCGCCGCGGCGCTCGAAGCGCTCGACATCACGGCTGAGGAACTGCTGGCGGATACCGAAGCGCTGACCGCAATCCTGCTCTATCACGTGCTGGATAGCGAAGTATTGTCAGAAGTCATTCTCGCCGCCGAAGAATACCCGCTTGAAGTCGAAACCCTTAACGGTGCGACGATCAGCATCACGGTTGAAGATGGCTTCGTCATCATCAACGAGACTGTGCGCGTCATCGCGGAAGACATCATCGCCAGCAATGGCGTGATCCACGTGATCGACGGCGTGCTGCTGCCGCCGGCTGAAGACGCAGCGGAATAAAGTAACAAGTTCAAACATGGGCGACAGGGCGCACAATGCGCCCTGTCGCCCCGAGAATCAAAAACGGGGGATGCGTTGTGTGTCCCCCGTTTGCGTGTGTAGTCAATCAGCGTGCGGTTGGTTAGTCGCGCCCGCCGCCACCCATCAAGCGCAGCAGGAACAGGAAGATATTCACGAAGCTGATGTACAAGCTCAACGCCCCGTAAATGGCGATCTTCGACGCCATCGCATTATCGCCGATCACTTCCGGCGCTGACGCCATCCGCTTGATCTGCTGCGTGTGATACGCCACCAAGCCCAGAAACAGAATGACGCCCACAACGCTGTAGAGGAACTCCAGCACGCCGCTGCCAATGAACATATTGATCA
>JBGSRB010000233.1:0-1923 GCA_041737735.1 Anaerolineae bacterium
TTCGGGCATTTCACCCACATGCAGCAGCGCGCCCGTGCCGCCCCCGCTGATCACATCCACGCCGATGCCGTCCGCGTGCAAGCGTTCGAGGGTTTCGTGCAGGCGCGGGCGGATCGTCGGGTTACTCGGATAGACCAGCACGCCCGCGAAATGCAAATGATCATCGGCATCGATGCGGCGCGCCAGTTCGATGGCTTTGCTCACGCCTGCGCCCGCGCGCTCGATCTCAGTCGCCAGTTCGACCAGCACACGCAGCGTGATCTCGGCATTCTGCGCGGCTTCCGACAAACCGATCACCGCTTGCAGACTGTCAGCGCTGACGCTGACGCGGTTGTACAGCGCCAGATCAGCCAAGCGCGCTGTTTTCACCGCGCCGACGATGTTATACGGAATCATGATGTCGTTGCAGCCCGCCGCCGCGAACACTTCCGCCTCGCTGACTTTTTGGCAGGCGATGCCCACCGCGCCCGCGTCAAGCTGCAACCGCGCCAAGGCGGGAACTTTATGCGTCTTGATGTGGGGGCGCAGCTTGACGCCTGCCGCGTCGCACAGCGCTTGCGCGCGCGCGATGTTGCGCTGCATGATGTCGAGATCGATCAGGATCGAGGGCGTATCTACTGCGTCAATGTGCATGGTGTCTGTTCACTCCATGATGATGCGCGATCAGTCATACACCATTTGACCGTGATCTAGGTAAGTGCGCCACCAAAGGCGCGAAGGTTTGATTTGCGTTATATATATCCTGAAAAATTCCGAAATTTTGCCTGAATTGCGTCGTAATTCAACGTATATCGGTTATGATGTCAACGAATTGTCAAGTTTTCCGCCCAGATAATCGCAGGTGTTGTGATGCTGACTAACCGTAAGCCGCTGATTCTCGTGGTGGATGACGACCCCACGAACCTGACGATTCTTGAACATCTCTTTCGGCGCGAATATGATGTGCAGCGCGCCAACAGCGGTTATCTCGCGTTAGAGTTGGTGGAACAGCACGAATTTGATCTGATCGTGCTGGACATCATGATGCCCGGCATGAGTGGTCTTGAAGTCGTCACCCACCTGCGCGGCGCGCCCGCCACGCGCGACCTGCCCGTGATTTTATTGTCCGCGCGCGTGGGCGAAAACGATATTGTCGAAGGCTTGGCGCTGGGCGCCAATGACTTTGTGGCGAAGCCGTTCAAGCTCAGCGAATTACAAGCGCGCGCCAAGACGCAGATCATGCTCAAACGCCTGCAAGATGAACGTAAAGACACGATCAGCGAATTGCAAGCCGCCCACGAAATGAAAGACCGTTTCTTCCGCATCGCCTCGCACGACCTCAAGGGTCCCATCGGCAACATCAAAATGAGCGCCTACCTGATGCGCGTGCGCCCCGACAACAACGATACAGCGGATCTTCTCAACACGATTGAACTCAATCTGACGCGGATGCAAAGCGTGATCGAAGAATTCCTCGATAACGCGGCGCTGCAAGCGGGTGCTATTGACATTCGCTTGAGCCGAGTAGCCGTTCAGCATGTGATCGACGAATTGATCAAGCAGTACAGCGCCAGCGCTCTGAAAAAAGAGATCACGATCGAAAGCGGCGTGATCAGCGGTGTGGTTAACGCAGACGAAGCACGCTTCACCCAAGCATTGGGCAACCTGATCAGCAACGCGATCAAATACAGTCCGGTGGGTTCGCATGTGCGCTTATTCAGCGAAACGCATGATAACATGATCCGCGTGTGCGTCATCGATCAAGGACCCGGTGTTCCCGAAGACGAGCGCGGACGCTTATTCACGCAGTTCGGCAAATTAACCGCGCGCCCGACCGATGGCGAAAGCAGCACGGGCTTGGGCTTGTGGATCGCCAAGCACTTAACTTCGCTGCAAAATGGCGAAATCGGCGTTGATGCAGGCGCGGAGGGCGGCTCGATCTTC
>JBGSRB010000284.1:0-1755 GCA_041737735.1 Anaerolineae bacterium
GTCAGCGCATCGAGATCGCCGCCCGACGTGATGCCGCGCACAACGGCGAAACGCCGATCTTCCATAGCGATGCCGACGACCACACCATCGAAGCCATCCCCGCGATAGGCGAACCACGCCAGCGAACGCCCGTCCACTTCATACAGCACCGTCGTGCTAAGTTCGGGATAGACCGCGTTCACGGGGGTGCGGAAGTCGCTCATCACGCTTTCGAGCGTGATGTCCGAGTCGGCAGGCGGCAGCCCGACCACGATTTGCAAGGATTGCTCGCCGGGCAGCAGGCGCGGGTTTTCGACTTGCAGCAGGCGCTCGGCGGTGGCGCTGTTGCCCATAAACAGGATGCCGCCCGCCTCCGTGGGATTATATGTGCCAAGCAGCCAGCCCTGCGGCACGACCAGCGCGAACGTGCCATCAGGCGTGATGTAGTTGCGGCTTAACACGACGCCCGCGCGCGCGCATTGCTGTTCGACAGCTTGCAGGGCGACGCGCGCATCGATCACACGGGCGAGCGCTTCTTCGGGCGTCAGGTCAGCGATTCCGTCGAGCGCTGCCAGCGCTTCAGCGGGAACGTTCGCCTCACACACCGGATCGGGCGCTTCTTCGTCCTGCGCGAAGGCGGGCAAAGCGGCGATCAACACGATGATGAGGATCAGCAGCGATTTAAGCATGGGTTGTGTTCTCCATTCGGTCATTTCTTGAGCAAACGCCCATTATACACGCCGCCTAAGCGTTACAATTGAGAAGGCGGTGAGGATGCACGGCGTGGATGCTCACCCACCCCGCCCATTGTCACACCTGCCAATGATTGTTACAATCATCACATTCAGAACGTTTAATATGATCGGCTAAGCCCATGACTCACTCAAACCGTCCGGCGCACGAAGTTCAACCCGAAGCGCTGCTGCACGTGCAGCACAGCATGATCGACGGCTTGAGTCAGCTTGCCGCCTATTTTGGTTTTCCGAAGGTCGTCGGGCAGTTGTATGGCGCGCTGCTGTTGAGCGGGCGTCCGTTGTGCTTGGATGATCTGGTCGAACAGTTGGATATTTCCAAAGCCAACGTGAGCATGAACATTCGCACGCTGGAAAACTTGGGCATGGTGCGGCAGGTGTGGGTCAAGGGTGGCGGCGGACGACGCAAATACTACGAAGCGGAAACCGACTTCTGGGAGATCATCGCCAACATTCTCAAGGGGCGCGAACTGCGCGACGTGGATCGCGCGATCGACGTGATGCAGAACAACATTCAGCAGCTTGAGCAGTTCCGCACGACGTACACGGGCGAAACCCCCGAAGCGCTCGAACAGGCGGAATTATATATCCACCGCATCACCGAGATGAAAGCGTTATTTCAGTTCGCGCAGTTGTTGATCGGCTCGGTGTTGGCGCGCGTCGATGCCGATGGTTCAGCCGAAATGCCCGCGTTCACCGAGGTGAAATAAGCGCGCGTTACAGCCGTTTCGCCATGAGGATATCGGGCTTGCCGACGCCGTTCGCATCGGGGATCACGCCGACGACGGCATAGCCCAAGCGCCGATAAAACGTGAGCGCGTGATCGCCGCGCGCGGCGGCTTGCCCCAAGCGGCGCGACAGGTTGACATAAAGATCGACGTTGCCGAGCGTGGTCGCGCCGATCTCGTCGTCTGTGCCGATCAGCATGGTGATCACGCCGCGCTCACGGGCGATGGTTTCCAAGTCGCTGACCAACCGCCGCCCCACGCCGTGCAAACGGTGATCGGGCTGCACCACCAGCGGA
>JBGSRB010000287.1:0-4097 GCA_041737735.1 Anaerolineae bacterium
GCGCGCGGCATCATCAACGGATCGACCAACTTCATGATCACGCGCATGGAGCAGGGCGTGAGCTATGACGACGCCCAAGCCGAGGCGCGCGCGTTGGGTTATCTCGAAGCTGATCCGTCGGCGGATGTCGATGGTTGGGACGCAGCAGGCAAGGCGATCATCCTGAGCGCGGCGCTGTTCGGGCGCAAGCTGACGTTTGATCAGATGCAGGTCAGGGGGATTCGTGATCTCACGCCGGAAATCATCGCCGCCGCGCGCGCGGAAGGCTTCACCTATCGTCTGCTGGCGGATGTCACGCCCGAAGCTGCCAGCGTCAGCGCGCAGCGCGTCCCGCTGGATCACCCATTGTCGGGCGTGACGGGCGCGACCAACGCGATCACCTATGCGACCGATCTCATGGGCGACATCACGCTGATCGGCGCGGGCGCGGGTGGCACGGAAACTGGTTTCGCGCTGCTGGCTGATTTAATCGCGCTTCAACGTTAGCAAAGGACACATCCACATGACCTTACCCACGCCGCCGGACGGCTTCCGGCATATCATTCCGCTGCAAGTGCGTTGGGGCGACATGGACGCGCTTGGTCACGTCAACAATGCGACCTATCTCACCTACTGCGAACAGGCGCGCGTCGCCTATTCGACTGATCTTAAGCTGTGGCGTGGCGAGTATAGTCCGTATGGCGTGATCATGGCGCGCGCTGTGGTCGATTACAAGCTGCCGTTGGTGGCGGGCGATGACGTGTTCGTCTGCACGCGCGCCAAGCGCTTGGGTAATCGCAGTCTCGAATGGGAACAACACATCGTGCGCCAAACAACAGATGGCGCGCTCGAAGTGGCGTGCGTCGCCGTGATCACGGGCGTCGTGTTCGATTACACCACCAAAAAATCGATCCCGATCCCGGCTGAATGGCGGCAGATCGTGCGCGATTATGAGCCGACTCCGCCGGAGGAATAACCCACGCACATGAAGATTCTGCTGTTTTCGATCACGCCGCTGTTTCCGACTTTTGACATGGGCGGCGCGCAAAAACATCTGCGCTTGATCGCCACGCATTTAGCCGAGTTGGGGCATGATGTGACGGTGGTTTGCACACGCCGCGACGACACGCCCGATCCGTTTCAGTGGCACGCGCGCGCGCGTGTGCTGCCGATTTTGCGCTATCGCCAGCCCTTCCCCATGCCCTACGACACGCCCGCGTACAACCTCGCCAACATTGTGCAAGACGTGGGCGATCTGCTCGCGCAAGCGGATCGCTTTTACATGCACGATGGCGAGTTCCTGTTTCCGTTCACGTATAGCGCCACGCCAACCGTCGTCGGTCTGCGCGATAACGTGTATCCCGAAACGATTCTGGGTTCGTTTCATTTTCAGGGACACCGCCTGATCGTCATTTCGGAATATGCGCGCCGCTTCTTCATGGATACCGTCGGGCGCTTCTTCCCCGAACTGCCCGACCGCCTGCGCGTGATCCGCAACGGCATCGACTGGGCGCGCTTTCAACCAACGGATTACACGCATCTGCTCAAGACCATTCCGGTTGATCCGACGCAGCACGCCATTGTGCTGCATCCGCATCGTCCTGAAGCCAGCAAAGGCATGATCCAGACCATCCAAGCGGCGGAACTGCTGGTCAAGCAGCACAAGATCACGAATTTGCGTGTACTTGTCCCGCGCTGGTTGAACACCGAGCATGATCCCGGCGTCAGCGCGTTTTATGCGCAGATGGACGCGGAAATTGACACGCGCGGCTTGAGTGAACATTTCGTCTTTCATGAGTGGATCAGCGTGGCTGATCTGCCTGCGTATTTCAGCATGGGCGCGCTTTCGTTCTCATTAGGACACTTCGCGGAATCGTTCGGCAACGCCGTGTATGAGTCGATGGGCTGCGGCACGCCAACGGTGGTCGCGCGCATCAGCACGCACCGCGAACTCATGCCCGATGATCTGATCGACAAAGTGGATTACGGCGACATCGAAGGCGCGGCGGCGCTGGCAGCGGACATCATCCGCACGGGGCGGCGCACATCGGACGAGGCGCTAGCATACCTGCGCGCGAACTTCGACACGCGCGCGCAGCTCGACGCCTTCGCGGATACGATCCTCAACGCGCAGATCGCCGCGCCCATGCGCTACGTCCAGCAATCGTTGACTGAACACACGCGCTATCAACTGCCCGTGTGGTGCTATCCGTCGCCCACGCGCGGCATTTACCACGATTACCGCGTGAGTTATCTGCGCGACGCTGTGTTGCTTGATCGGCTGCGTGACCACCCGAACGGCTTCACGCGCGCGCAGGCGGGTGTGGATGCGGCGCTGTTCGAGTCGTGGTATCGCGAGGGTTATCTCGTGCCTGTGAGCGGGTGATCGCGGGTTTGATATGCCGATCAAGATGCTGTAGCATTGCGCTTAAGATTCGATCCGCCTAGCACAAGGGAAACCCAATTTATGAAAGCGATCATTCTCGCTGCCGGACAAGGCACGCGCTTGCGTCCGGTGACGCTGACCATGCCCAAGCCGCTCGTTCCAGTCGCTAACCTGCCGCTGATCGTCTACGCGATCACGGTGCTGAAAAACGCCGGCTTGTCCGAGATCGGCATCGTCATCAACGGGCTAGAGTCCCCGATTCGCGCCCAGTTGAACAGCGGTGAAGCGCTCGGCGTCAAGCTCGATTACATCGTGCAAGATAAGCAGTTGGGGCTGGCGCACGCGGTCAGCATCAGCCGTGATTTCATCGGGGATGAACCGTTCTGTATGTTGTTGGGCGACAACATCTTCCAAGACAAGATGGAAACCTTGATCCGCGAGTTTCCCACGTCGAGCGCTGAAGCCGCCATCGCGCTGATCGAAGTCAGCGATCCGTCGCGCTTCGGCATCGCGGAAATTCAAGACGGCAAGATCACGCGCGTGGTCGAAAAACCCAAAGACCCGCCCTCAAATTTGGCGATCAGTGGGGCGTATCTGTTCAAGCCGTCGATCTTTGAAGCGATCAGCACGATTAAACCGTCGTGGCGCAACGAGTTGGAGATCACCGACGCGATTCAAGCGTTGATCGCGGGCGGGCGCGAAGTGCATCCGTACACGCTTAAGGGCTGGTGGATCGACGCGGGCAAGCCCGATGCGATTGTGCAGGCAAATCAACTGGTGTTGGGTGAACTGCCCTACAGCGCGCCGATTGATGATCCGGCGCGCATCATTGGCAAGTCGGAAGTGAGCGCGCGCGTGATCTTGGGCGAAGGCAGCCAGATCATCGACAGCGTGGTGCGCGGACCCGTGATCATCGGCAAGAATGTCACGGTGAAGAACAGCTTTGTGGGACCCTACACCGCGTTGGGCGACAACGTGCTGATCGAAAACAGCGAGATCGAAGCTAGCATCGTGATGCAGAACTGCGTGATTCGCAACATTCCGGGGCGCATCGACAGCAGCCTGTTGGCGGATGGCGCGGAAGTGACAGCGGCGGATCGTGTTCCCAATGCCCACCGCTTCATTCTGGCGGAAAATAGCTACGTGCAGTTATAGCGGAGGCGGTTAACGCGCGCATGTACGCTCAAGTGGTGATCAACGAGCCGGTCGATGCCGCGTTCGATTATCACATTCCCGACGGCATGACGATCCAGATTGGGCAGTTGGTGCTGGTCGAGTTTCGCACCGCCACCCAACCCGCGCTGGTGATCGCGCTGAGCGCAACGAGCGCCATCGTGCGCACCAAGCCGATCCTCGAAGCGCTCGATCCGCAGCCCGTCGTTACCGCTGAACAGATCGCGCTGGCATTCTGGCTGCGCGATCATTATCTCGCGCCGTTGGGCATGTGCTTGTGGTCGTGGTTGCCGCCGGGCATGACCGCGCACCGCGACATCCTGATCGCATTGGTGGATGATTACCCCGGCGAACAGGTGATCGAAGCGCTCGAAAGCGAGATCGTCGCCCTGCTGGAACAGCGCGGCGCGCTGCGTGGCGCTCAGTTGGATCACGCGCTGGCGGGTAAACTGTGGCGTCCGGCGGTCGATCTGTTGGTCAAGGCGGAAGTGCTGACCAAAACGCCGATCCTCGTGCCGCCGCGCGCCAAACCGCGTGTGATCGCCACCGCTGCGCTGAC